>DVGN01000064.1 GCA_018712725.1 Candidatus Scatosoma pullicola | reverse complement strand
ACGTGCTGAAAACAGAACTCGAAGTCGTTACTGTCGGAACGCCCGACATAACGGCATTGTCAGACGATGAAAGGCGTGTTTTCTTTGAAACGATAATGGCAAGAGTTTTGGAATTGGCAAAAGAACGGAATGAATTGTAATGTAATGCAACGGAACTAATGTAACGGAAACGGAATTGACAGAAAGGAATGTTCGGGGCGCAACGTACTACGCCGTCCCATTAGATAGATAACCGAATAGTGACCGAAACGGATTGAACCGAAAGTAATCAGCGGTAAATAAAACAACAGAGCCGATACGCAGGCGTTTAAGATTTCCGAAAAGTGACAGGAACGCGCCGTAAAGCAAAGGGCAAAGTATGAAACGATAAGAGCCGAGAAAGATAGACTTTCAACTTATAATGCGTATTTAATACGCGGACTATTTATTCCACGTTCCGCTTGACGCGAGCCTCTGCGGCGTATGGTATTTAGGCAAAGAGCCAAGACCAAACGCCCCAAGGGGCTTTTTGTTTGCCGTTGGCAAATAGCCTACCATACGCCTTTCTCACATCAAGCGGCTTTCGCGGCATAAACCGTCCGCTTGTATGCGATTGACCAAATATCAATACAAACGGCTACAAGCCGATATAGGCGGTTTGACGACGTTATATGCAATAATAAAAGCGGAAAAGCATAAAGAAAAAGAACCTAAACCGAGGGTTCGATTTAGGTTCTTACTGGCGGGCGACAGATCTTCCGAACACCCTGCCGCCGATACAAGACACACCGCAAGGCATACCCCCGCGGCAGCGGCAAAAAATTTTTTCATATTCTTTTCCTTTATGTTACCATCCGAAATGACCGGTCAAATTTCCGTTCATCTCAACCCTGCCCCCCCATTAAATTCCTATATGAGGGAATTTGATGGGGCCGTTTTTCCGTCTTTCCGTCTCTTTCAAAAAACGAACAGACAATCCCTCGGTCGGCTATCGCCGCCAGCTCCCTTTGCACAAGGGAGCCATGGGGTAGAGGACACTGTTCCGCCACTCTTGGCACAAGGGAGCCATGAGGCAGGGGGACACCCTACCACCCATGCCTCCCCTTTTGGAAAGGGGAGGTGTCGAGCGGAGCGAGACGGAGGGGATAAGAAAGTCCTCTTTCGATACAGTAAATCGAAACGCCTAAAATCCATCCGCAAAAAGGGCGTCACTTGTTATGTCCTTTTTGCCCTTGTGAGAAATGGAAACAAGGTGAAACGAGCCGCAGGCGAGAGAGGAAAGAAACCGGCAGTCAGCCGCACGGCGCGCCGCAGGTAGGAGTCCTGTATAAATCTTTCCTCAGACTCTCGTACCATTTTTTCCGTGAAAAAATGGTACGAAACAGGGATGTATGGGGAGGTGGCACGAAGTGACGGAGGGGATAAGAACGTCCGCTTTCAAATAAAGCAACTCGAAAACCGAGAGGCAGCAGAGCGCTCATCTCAACCCTGCCCCCGCCGTTTTACAAAAACCTCCCTAAAACGGCGGGAATACAGAGCCTCAAAAAAACAAATTATTTGTTATCTTTTTGCGGGTTTGCGCCCTCCGCGCCGGACTTCGTTCCGGGATTCGCGCCCTCCGCCGTTTCCGCCGCGGAATCCGCTTTTACGTCCGCCTGTTCCGCGCCGTCCGCGCCGGCAGAGCCTTGCCCGTCCTTTTCGTCTACCTTCCGGGGCGCGACGATCTTGGGCAGGGACAGCCCCGCCATGTTGTACACTTCTTCGAGAGGGGGCAGGCTCTTCAGCATGCCGGAGAGGAAATTGGCGGTAGACGTCTTGCCGTTCTCTTCGCAGCCGTTGTCCCAGACGGTGACCTTGTCGATCTTGAGATTGGAAATCGCCTTGACCTGTTCGGCGACGATGTCCTCGAGTTTTTCGGTGATCATGAGCCGCACCGCTTCGTCCGCCGTTCCCGACGCCTTGACGATGTCGGCGAGACCTTCCGCCTGACGGGAGAGCTTTTCGCGGATACCGCGCGCCTCCGCCTCCATCTTGGCGTAAATGGCGTCCGCTTCACCCTTTGCCTTGCGCCGGATCTGTTCTGCCTGCGCCTCCGCTTCGATCTCCATCTTGCGCTTTTCGATCTCGGCGGCGACGATGATGTCCGCCTGTTTGGTCGCCTCTTCGCGGGCGGCACGCGCGACTTCCGCCTGCTGCTGCGCGGCGTAGGATTCTTCCAGAGCCTTGGCTTCCTGCACCTTTTCGGCGGTGACGGCGATCTTCAAAGATTCCGCCTCCTTCTCGCGCAGGATCGCCTTGGACTGCGCGATCTCCGCCTTTGCCTTATTTTCGCCGGCGATGGCGGCAGACTCCGCTTCGGCGACGGAGATACGCTCCTGCATCTTGGCGTTCGCCTGACCGATGGAACCCTTCTTGTCCTCTTCGGCGACGGAAATACGGGCGTCGTTGATGGCTTTCGCGGCGGCTTCCTTGCCCAGCGCGATGATATAGCCCGATTCGTCCGAAATATCCGTCACGTTGACGTTTATGAGTTTTAAGCCGATCTTTTTGAGTTCGCCTTCCACGTTGCGGGAAATGGCGTCGAGGAACTTGTCGCGGTCGGTGTTGATCTCTTCGATCTCCATCGTGGCGATGACCAGACGGAGCTGACCGAAGATGATGTCCTTGGCGAGATCGGAAATGTTCTGCAAGGTCAGCCCGAGCAGACGCTCCGCGGCGTTCTGCATGATCGCGGAATCGGTGGAAATGCCGACCGTGAAAATGCAGGGCACGTCGATGCGGATGTTCTGTTTGGACAGCGCACTTTTGAGGTCGACGCTGATGGACAGGGGCGTGAGGTCGAGATAGGTGTACTTCTGCACGAAGGGCACGATAAAGGCAAGTCCGCCGTGCACGCACTTGGAACTCTTGTACGTCCCGTCCAGGTTTTTCCTGTTTTTACCGTAGACGACCAGCACCTTATCGGGCGGGCAGGTCTTGACGCGGGTCATAAGTACGAGCATCAGCATCACGACGATGAACACCGCCACCACGACGACGATGACGGTTATAGCACCCGCCGCCGCAAGCAAATTGTTTTTCATTTTTTCTCATTTCTCCTTTTTTTGTTTTTTAAGATCTATATCCACGGAACTTTCGCTCCGATTGTTTTTGGAATCGCACTTGCGCAACACTTCCCAAATTAAGCAAAACGCAGTTTTGCGCCTCACCGCGCAGTGGTCAGCGCCGCAAGGCGCACTTTATTCCCACAATAAGCAAAACGCAGTTTTGCGTAACTTTGGTCAAGGGGCATTGCCCCTTGCGGGTGTGGGCGGCGCCCACGAAAGAAAACCATTGCCGCAGGCAATCATTCGGCGACAGCCGAACCCATTCCCAACCAAGCAAAACGCAGTTTTGCGCCTCACCGCGCAGCGGTCAACGCAGCTCTGCCGCGCAACACTTCCCAAATCAATCAAAACGCAGGTTTGCGCTCCATTGCCGCAGGCAATCCAGCGCCGACAGGCGCACATTCCCGACCGATCAAACAAAATCCCTTTTACGGCTGTCCGTCGGGCGAAGAGGGCACGGTGATCATGATCCCCGTCCCGTCCCCGACCACGTCGGGCAATTCGCCGTTCCACTTGGCGAGATATTCGAGATATTGGAGATACTCGACGATGAGCTGTTTACCCGCGTCGTCCTCCCACAGCACCTCAAAGGACACAGAGCCGTCCTCCCCCGCGATTTCCGTCACTTCATACCCGAAGGAACGGGCGAGTTCGACGATCTTGACGGACGCGGAATACGCCTCCGCTTCCGCAAGCGCCTTCTGGGCGTCCGCTTCGCCGCGCGCCTCTTCCAGTCTCGCCTCCGCCGTGCGCTTCGCCACTTCGAGTTCCTGTTCCGCCTTGATGATGGCGGCTTCCTTTTCCCGTTCGGCGATCATCTGCGCTTCGACGGCAGCTTCGTACGCGTCCGTAAACCCGATGTCGGTCAGAACCGCCGTCTGCACGTTGACGTAATAGCTGGAATCGATGCGGGAAATGATGCACTCGGTGACCGCCTGCGAAATGCTGCCCCGCCCTTCGATGATCTCTTCCGCCGTGCTCTCCGCCATGACCGTCTTCATCGCGTCGATGGCGACGCTGGTGATGCGGCTGTTGAGGACCTCCAAAGACCCGTATGTATTGGCGATGGAAATGACCTTGGAGGTATCGATCTGATACTGCACGGTCATTTCGATGTCCATCGTCTGGGCGTCGTTGGAATACGCCTGCGTAAAGATGGACAGATCCTGCACCTTGGCGTCGTAGCGCTCGTAGGTCTCGGTCAGCCAGAAATCGAAATACGTCCCCGACGTCCGCACCTTGCGCGCCTCACCCAGGTGTTTGACCACCGCAACTTCGCCCGCGTCCACCGTATGAAAACTGAAGGGCACGACGAAGAACAAGAGCGCGCAAACGCCCCCGACGGCGCAGCAGATGCTCCCCGAAACTCTCCTCTTTTTCTTGGCGATCGAAATGATCCCGACCGCCAGCCCCGCCCCCGCAAGGGCGATGAAGAGAACGCCTAAAATCAATGCAATTCCCATTTTTTAACCTCTTTTAACCTTTATTCTTTGTTTGTCTTTCTAAAACTTATGTAAAGTAGTGCCGAACTTTCCTCTCCCCGCCTTCCCGTCTCCGCCCTTATGGAGCGCCGAACCTATCCCTGCTCCCTGCCTTCCCATTCCACACCCCTGCCTCCCCTTATGATAAGGGGAGGTGTCACGAAGTGACGGAGGGGATAAGAAAGCCGGTTTTCGATACAGCAAATCAAAAAGCCGAAACCAATCCGCAAATCCAAGTAAATGCGTTCGCCGCAACCCTGCCCCCGTCATTTCTCTTCCGAATTTTTCTCCGAATCCACATTCCCGCCGGAAGCCGCCTCTTCGGTTTTCTCTTCGCCGGAAGCGGGCGCTTTTTCCTTCGCCCGTCTGACCACCATATAATCGGCGCCGATCTCGAAAATCGTCACCGTTTCGTCGACGGGGATGCGTTCGGGATCGTCGGTCACGGCGTCCAGTTCGGTATACGCCCCCTGAGCGGTCAGGGTGATCTTGCCCCTGCCCGACCGGGCGGGGGGTATGGAGACGTAGACGGTAGCGGTCTTCCCGACGAGTTTTTCCTTGTCGAGATTGCCGCTGTTCTGCAATTTATACAGCGCGCGCATGACAAGCGCCACCAGAAGCATGGCGACGAACCCGCAGACGAGCGCCAGAATCACGGACAGGGCTATATTTCCGGAATCCATCTGCAGCACGAGCAACCCCACCCAGCCGCCGATCGCAAGGAAAGACGTAATCCCTTTGAGGGTGAACAGCGAAATGCCGAGATCCCCTTCGGGCGCGTCGAAATCCCCGTCGCCGAAATCCCCGTCCGCATCGGCGTCCGCTCCGCCCCCGAAAGAGAAGAGCATCAGCACGATCTGAATGAGCAGCAGCGCCGTGCCGACGATGGCAATGTAAAAATATACCTTTTCGGCTGCCGTCAGAGAATTGTACCAACCCATAAAAAACCTCCGTTTGTCTTTTTTGCCTTTCTTTTTCTATCCATAAAACTTATCCCGAACCGAAAAGGCTTCCGCACTTTCACTCCGGCAGCCGACGCCTTCTTGCGGTTTGTCCGCGGCATGTCCTGCGCCTTTTGCAATCTTTCCGCGCTTTCCCGCGCGGCTTTGCAGCTTTTGCGGCTTGCCCTGCGTCCATCGCCCCGTCCCGAGCTTTTTTCCCGCCCGTTCCGCCCCCTTCAGACGCCTTTTCCGGCGTTCAGAAAGAGGAGGGATTTTCTCCGAAAAGGACAAATCCGGCTTTGTCCGACCCGAAAATCGGGCGCTTTTATCGAAAAAGACCCATACATTGTATGTTTCCACACAGTGCATGAGTCTCATTTTTTGAAAGTCACCCGGACGGAAAGCAATTCCGTCAGTTGTCGGATTTCGTTACGCAGAGATTCTTTCGGGGAACCGTGCGCAAATTACTCCCTCAACTTGCAATATCGTCAGTTTGCAAGATTTCCGATTCAGTTTGTGATATTATTATATCATATTTTCAGAAAAAGTCAAGTGTTTTTTGTAAATTTTTTGCAAAATTTTGTGCCGTGCGAAAAAGCGCGGCGTTTTCACTTAAAAAACTTCCTGCTTTTCCCGCCGTCCGCCCGCCCGATTTCCTCCCTTCAGACCCCGAACACCGGCTTTCCTTTGCGGCGGAACTTTTTCACGGTGTACGCCGTCCCGCCCGTCTCCTTCCGGCAGCAGGCGATAAGCGCGTCGGCATTTTCCGCCATATAATCGTTGCGGCGGTGCATGCAGCCGCGGTAATACTTTTCGGACAAAATCACGACCTCGTCGCTCTCTTCCAGCGCGCGCGCGTACCTCTTTTTGTCCTCTTCCGGATAATATTTTTCCTGTCCGCCGCAGGGGATGCAGGCGACAAGTTTCACTTCCGGCATCTCCCTTTTCAGCGCGAGAACGCATTCGGCGGCGAGCAGATCGAACCCCCTGGCGCCGCCGAAATAGAAGGTCGTCGCTCCCCTGCCTGCCAGATCGCGGATGATCTCCTTCAATTTCCGGACGTCCAGATCTTCGGGAATTTCCCGGTGTCCGGAAAAGGCGCAGCTTTGCAGATCTCCGCAAAGCCCGGTCAGAAGGGGCATAAATTCCTGTACTCCCGCCTTTTTTCTTTTTCCTTTCTCTTTCATGCTCTTTCTTCCCGGTGTCCTTTTGTTGGACTCTTTCAGAATCTCCGTTCGTTAAATCCCTGCCCCGTCCGTTTCTCTTCCACGACCCCGATCACCACCGCCTTTTTCGTTTTCGGATTGTAGGCGATTTCCACCTTTTTGCCGTCGTAGTCCCGCATTTTATTTATGCGGATCTTCCAGGAACTTTTGGATTTGGAAAAGACATAATTCGTCTCCACTCTTTTCTTCGAGCTTTGCCCGAACTCCGAATCGGCGGAAAACGCCGTCTTTCTCTTCGCGTCCCCTTCCGTCTCTATCACCGCCGAAAAGGCTGCCGTTCCCCATTTTGTATATACCCTGTCCAAAAAAACTTCCTGCCTGAAAATCAGTTTTGCCGTTTTCGCACGGATATATTTCACAAAATTGACCATACAAAAAGGCAAAAACAATATCGCGGCGGGAATCGCCGCAATCATACATCCCAAACGCAGATCACCTCCGTCCAAACCGCCGGCCGAAAGCAAAATGACGACAAAAAGCATATACGCCGCAAAAACCGAAAAAGAAAATATCGCGTTGAATCCGTAATACTTCGTCTCCGTATTTTTCTGTCTCTCCATATTTTCACCTCTGTATTTTATTTTTCATTTTTATTCGTCAAATCCCTGCCCCGTCCGTTTCTCTTCCACGACCCCGATCACCACCGCCTTTTTATACTATATTGCTTTTATTCGGGCGAAACGCATATATACTTCGCAATACATTGTCGCCCTTGCGTTTTTGCTTGGTCACCTCGTCGAAGCGCGCGAAAGCCGGCAGGCGGACAAGCAGAGCTTATCCGCCAAGCCCGCTCTGCGGCTTCTCCTCTTCCCCAAAAATCTCCTGCGGACATTTTTGGGGATACTCCTGTTAAGTAAGCTCCCTGCGCAAAATCCGCGGGCTTCGCGTCTTGCTTGCATCTATGCGTTTTGACGGTCAATGGATTCGCTCGACAGAGCGAAACGCGAATAAGGGTCAAGGGACAATGTCCCTTGCGGGTGCAGGGCGGAGCCCGCAATCCCTCACCGCGCAGCGGTCAGCGCCGCAAGGCGCACTCTATTCCCAATTAAGCAAACCGCAGGTTTGCGCCCTTACCGCGTCAGCGGTCAACGCGGCAACGCCGCACAACTTTTCCCCACAAAACAAACCAAAGGTTTCCGCCTCCTTCGCGCTACGCAGGTGTCTCTCCCGTCAAAATTCCCCTCCCCTCGTCCGATTTGTTTTTTCATGGCAAAACAAAAGCAACAAAAAACCTTTCACAACGGCTGTTTTCTCGGTTTTCCCTGTCCGCGGGGATATTTGGCGGGAGTGTGCGCCCTCTTTTTCACGACGGCGAGCGTCCGGCTCCCGAACCCTTCGGGGAGTTCATACTCATAGATTTCCGCCCTTTCTCCCCCCAAGATTCTGACGGCTTTTTCCGCCTCTCCGATCTCCGCCCCGTCCCCGCTCTTATAGGCGACAAAGGCGCCGCCCACCCGCACGAGGGGGAGGCAGTATTCGCACAGCGTGTTCATCCTCGCCACGGCGCGGGCGGTGCAGAAATCGAATTTTTCCCGAAATTTTTCCTCTCCGGCGGCGTCTTCGGCGCGCATTTGCATAATATTCACTCCGGACAAGCCGAGGTTATCCACAGCGACCCGCAGAAAGTCGCATTTCTTTCCCACGCTTTCAAAGAGGGTAAAGGAGATATCCTCCCTTAAAATCTTCAAAACAAGGGAAGGAAACCCGGCGCCCGACCCCACTTCGGCGACATTCGCGCCGGAAGGGAACAAAAACGCCCCCGCCGCGCTGTCGAGAAAATGTTTATAGAAAATCTCCCTCTCGTCCGTGATGGAAGTCAGGTTGTATTTCCGGTTATATTCCAGCAAAATTTCGCGGAAAAGCCGGAATTTCTCCCTTTTTTCCCCGTTTATCCTCTCTTCTGCCCCCGCGGGAAAATCGGGTATTTCCATATCCTTCCACCTCCGTGCGAAACCTCTTTTTATCATTATACTACACTTTTCTCTGTTTTTCAAGCGATTTGCCGTTCTTTTTTCTGTTGCGTTATCCACACCCTGTCGATAACGTTGTCCACATTGTGGATAACTTTTGTGGATAACTCCCTTTAACCTCATTTTAATTCACAAAACCAACATAATTATTCACTCATAACAACCAGATAAACAAAAACTTATCCACTTATCCACATTTTTTCCACATTTTTATCCACAAAAAATCCCCTGCTTGTCCACAGAATTTTGACAACCGTTAAACCGGTTTTTTCTCTTATTTCAAAAGGCCCCGTCCTCTCCTTTTTCCTCAAAAAACCGAGTTTTCCACAATTCCACCGTCCCTACTACTAATACTAATAATATTATATACCTATCTATCAACAAGGGGGAGGGAAGCGGCGTTTCCCGTCGAGCGAAACGATCAAAGCCGAATACGCCCCCTAAGCAAAACGGAGTTTTGCGTCCCGCCGTGTCGGCGGGCGGCGCGGCTTTGCCGCGTAACTCTTCCCAAATAAGCAAGTCGCAGACTTACGTTGATATGGGTCAAGGGGAAATACGGCAAAGAAACGGCGATCAGGGGCGAAAGCCGGCGACTTTCCGCCCGTACCGCGTCAGGTGCTCGGCAATACACGGGTATTGTCTGCGCGCCCTCCTTGTCCGGACAAAAATGCGCTCGGTTTTCGCGGCTGCGCCCCCTGCGGGCACCTTCCTGCCGTTTCCTTGCCGTATCTTGCGGGTGCAGGGCGGAGCCCGCAAGTTTTACCGCGAAGCGGTCAACGCCGATAGGCGTAAATAATCCCCCTTTAAGCAAGCCGCAGGCTTGCGTCACATTGCCGTCAGGCAATCGGCGCCGACAGGCGCAACTATTCCCAATTAAGCAAAACGGAGTTTTGCGCTCCTGCCGCGTAACACTTCCCAACATAAGCAAGTCGCAGACTTGCGTTGATATGGGTCAAGGGACAATGTCCCTTGCGGGTGCAGGGCGGAGCCCGCAAGCTTTACCGCGAAGCGGCGCCGACAGGCGTAAATAATTCCCCTTTAAGCAAGCCACAGGCTTGCGTCACATTGCCGTCAGGCAATCGGCGCCGACAGGCGCAATTATTCCCAATTAAGCAAAACAAAGTTTTGCGCTCCTCCCGCGTCAGCGGTCAACGCGGCAACGCCGCGTAACCCTTCCCAAATAAACAAGTCGCAGACTTGCGTTGATATGGGTCAAGGGGAAATACGGCAAAGAAACGGCGATCAGGGGCGAAAGCCGGCGACTTTCCGCCCGTACCGCGTCAGGTGCTCGGCAATACACGGCGGGTATTGTCTGCGCGCCCTCCTTGTCCGGACAAAAATGCGCTCGGTTTTCGCGGCTGCGCCCCCTGCGGGCACCTTCCTGCCGTTTCCTTGCCGTATCTTGCGGGTGCAGGGCGGAGCCCGCAAGCTTTACCGCGAAGCGGCGCCGACAGGCGTAAATAATCCCCCTTTAAGCAAGCCGCAGGCTTGCGTCACATTGTCGTCAGGCAATCGGCGCCGTCAGGCGCAAACTTTCCAAAGATAAGCAAACCAAAGTTTTCCGCCTCCTCCGCACCACGCAGGCGTCTCTCCCGTAAAAATTCCCCGTCTTCCCCTCGTCCGATTTGTTTTTCAGGGCAAAAGAAATCAAACGAAACAAATCACCCAAAAGAAAATATCTGCAAAGAGAAAAGTTTTGCTTGCCAAAAATCCCGGAATGTGGTAAAATAACGCAAAGCGAAAAAATGCTGCGGAAGCCGCGGGTGCGGAATGCGCGGCGGGAGGAAACGGTTATGAAATTTGTCTGTGAAGGGCTGGTCCTTTCGGATGCGGCGATCACGGTGAGCAAGGCGTGCGCGGCGCGGACGACGATGCCCGTGCTGGAATGTATCAGAATGACGGCGGAGAACGACGGGGTGACGCTCGTCGCCTATGACGGGGAACTCTCCATCTGCAAAAAGGTCAAAGCGGACGTCCTGGAAGAGGGGGAGATCTGCGTCAACGGCAGATTCTTTTCCGATTTCATCGTCAAGGTCTCGGACATGACGGTATCCGTCGGCACCTGCGAAAAGGGCCTGGAAATCAGCTACGGGGATTCCCGCTCCTTTTTGCAGACGCTGCCCGCCTCCGACTTTCCAAAACTCAAAAGCGAAGACGGAAGCGACTATTTTCAGGTGAAACAGTCGGCTTTCAAAGAGCTCATCGGCAGGACGGTGTTCTGCTGCGCGACGGACGAGAGCCGCCCCATCCTCAAAGGCTGTCTTCTGGAAGCGGGTGAGGGAAAACTTCGGGCTACCGCCCTGGACGGCTACCGCATGGCGACTGCGGAATGCGAAGCGGAGGGCAGCGGCAGCTTAAAACTCGTCTGCCCCGCGCGCACGCTGACCGAGATTTCCCGCATGCTGGACGACGGGGAGGAGTCCCTCCGCGTGGGGGTCAGCAAAAACATGCTCTCGGTGACGGTGGACGACACGGCGGTGGAATCCCGCCTGTACACGGGCGAATTCGTCAACGCCGAAAAGATCTACCCCCACGAATTCGCGACGGCGGTCAAGGTCTCCAAGGCGGAGCTTTCCGAGAGCGTGGAACGGGCGATCGTCCTCATCCGCGGCGACAAAAACAACCTCGTGCTGTTCGAGATCAAGGGAGACGGCATCCTGATCACGGCGAATTCGGAGATCGGCAACGTCTCGGAGACGGTAAAGGCGGAACTTACGGGCAGGGAACTCAAAATCGCGATGAACGGCAAATATCTTCTGGACGCGCTGAAAGTACTGGACGAAGAGACGATCGTCCTCTCTTTCAACACCCCCGTCTCCCCCTTCACCCTGGAAAACGAGAACGACAAGGGGAATTCCTGTCTTATCTTACCCGTCCGCACCAGCGCATAGGCGTTTCGCACGGAACGGGCGAAACGCGTATAAGGGCGCATCTTGCGCCCTCACCGGTATTCCCCTTGCTCATTTACGATTAAGTAAACTCGCTGCGGGGAACCTTCCGGATTCGGGGGCAATGTGCAACCCTTCTCCGCGTTTTAACGGTAGACGGATTCGCTCGGTAGAACGAAACGCGTATATACGTCGTTCTGCATTGTCGGGCTTGCGTTTTTTCCCTCTCCCCCTGCCTCTTCTTATGGAGGTGTCGCGAAACCTTACCTCACATGCCTCCCCTTATGGTAAGGGGAGGTGTCACGGAGTGACGGAGGGGATAAGAAGGTCGGTTTTAGATACAGCAAATTCGAAGCGCCGAAATCAATCCGCAAAAAGGGCGTCACTTGTTATGTTCTTTTTGCCCTTGTAAAAAATGGAAACAAGGTGAAACGAGCCGCAGGCGAGAGAGAAAAGATAACCGGCTGTCAGCCGCAGCGCGGCGTGTCGCCGGTTTCTGTCCTGTATAATCTTTCCGCAATCCCTCGTTAAATTTTTTTCCCGAAAAAATTTAACGAAACCCCGTTTTATCCGCAAAAAGGGCAAAAATGCTTGACGGGCGGGAAAAATTCCGCTATAATGATATACTGTCTTTATCCGCAGACAGGCGAAAAAAGAAGTCAATAAAAAAACAAAAATAAATCGAGAAGTGAGGAAATTTCCATGAAGAGAACTTACCAGCCCAAGAAAAAGACGAGAAACAAAGTACACGGTTTCCGCAAGAGAATGGCGACCACCGCGGGGCGCAAGGTCTTGAAGCGCCGCCGCAACAAGGGAAGAAAGAAACTGACCTATTGATTTGATTTGCCGCGGGCGCTCCGCGGCGGGAGGACACGCCCCGTTTGCGGCGGAAGAATCGGCTGAATGAATTATCTGCGGTTAAAAAAACAATCCGACTTCAACAAGCTGTTTTCCAAGGGCAGGCGGGCTTTTTCCCCTACGCTCACGGCGATCTACGCCCCCGCGAAGGAGATGAAGATGGGGATTTCCGTGGGCAAGCGGCACGGCAAAAGCGTAAAGCGCAACCGCATCAAGCGGCTGGTGCGGGAGGCGTTCCGCTCCGTCCGGGAAGAGATCTCGGGGACCTACCACATCGTCCTCGTGCCCAAGGTGCGGGAGGAATATTCCTATGCCGAATTCAGAAAGCACCTGCAATGGATGATCAGAAAGGAAAAGCTCTGAAAGTGCGCCTTTCCCCCCTTTGGAAAGCCAATTTCGGCTACCTGAAAAAGCTGGGAAGAAGGGCTTTTCCGCCGATCGGGAAGATCGTCTGCATGCGCCTCATCCTCTTTTATCAGAGACATCTGTCCCGCCATACCTGCCGCTACGAACCGACCTGTTCGCAGTACACGCTGGAAAGCATCAACAACTGCGGATTTTTGTTCGGGATCTTATTAGGGGCGTGGCGGATTTTGCGGTGCAATCCCTTTTGCCGGGGCGGCTACGACCCCGCCCCCGAAAACCCGTTGAAAAAGAGATGGGTCATATAAAAAAGTTTCGTACCATTTTTTCACGAAAAAAAATGGTACGAGTTATTGCGGAAAGATTATACAGGACTCCTACCTGCGGCGCGCCGCGCAAAAGCGCTGCTGACTGCCGGTTTGTCTCTCGCGGCGTTGCCGCTCGTTTCACCTTGTTTCCGTTGTTTACAAGGGCAAAAATCCCATAACAAGTGACGGGATTTTTGCGGATTGATTTCGGCGCTTTAAATTTGCCGTATCGAAAACTGACCTTCTTATCCCCTCCGTCACTTCGTGACACCTCTCCTTACCATAAGGGGGAGGTATGTAAGGTAAGGCTTCGCGACACCTCCTTTGTCATAAGGGGAAGCAAGGTTGGTGGACGGGACACCTCTCTCCCTGCTATTGAGGCGGGGTTGGTGGTTTCGATATTTTCCCTTACCATGGAGGCATAGAGAGGGAGGCGCTGCCGCCCCCACACATGGCTCCTTTGTGCAAAGGGAGCTGGCGGCAAAGCCGCCTGAGGGATTGGAGGCGCCCGGCGGATGCCGGTGCGGTAAAAGATCGCGGGATTTGCCCTGCGCCCGCAGGAGGCATTGCTTTCTGACTCCGGGCTGCGCGGATTTTTGATTTGTTTACAAAACATACTTATGCCCGGCGGATGCCGTGCGGTAAAATTCAGGGGAAGGAACATCAAAAAAGGATAAGAAGAGAATATGGGATTTTTCAATCTGCTGGCCGACCTGCCCATCACCTTTCTCGGGCAGACGTTCGACATCTCCCTCAACTGGATAGGCAGGCTCATCAATGCCCTCATCGGCGGCATCGGCATCGTCGGCGTGGGCATTATCGTCTTTTCCCTCATCCTCCGCTGCATCGTGCTCCCCTTCGACGTCTTTCAGCGCATCTCCATGCGCAAGCAGAACGTCAAGATGAAGGAGAACAAGGAAAAGCTGGACAAGCTGCAGAAGCAGTACGCCAACGACAAGAAAATGTACAGCCAGAAGATGATGGAGCTGCAGAAGGAACAGGGATTTTCCCTCCTCTCCTCCTGTCTGCCCATGATCCTCTCCCTGGTCATCTTCTTCGTCGCCATGGACGCGTTCAACGCCTATTCCTCTTATGCCAATCTGCAGAACTACAACCTGCTGGTCGAAGGATACAACGCCGCCCTGCAGCCCTACGTCGCCGAAATTACGGAGGACAACATCGACGACGACTATGAGATCGTCGGCTCGGACGGCAATCCGACCGCATATATCCGCGTGGAAGAGGCGGACGTCGGCTCGGACGGCAATCCGAGATACATCTACTTTCTCGTCCCCTATGCGGAAAATTACGCGGAAAACGATTATGCCTATATCCGCGGTTTCGTCGAAAAGCAGTATTACGTCAGCACCGATAAGGCGTATGCCGATCTGAAGGAGGAGATAGACGCCGTCATCGCGGCGTCCGTGCCCGAGACCCCCGAAGGGGAGGAAGAGACGCCCGCCGATCCCCTCACCGTCGAAGAGGCGTGCGTGGAGTATTTCGTCTCCCTCGCGCAGGACAACGTCGTACGCGTCTACGAGACGGAAGTCACCGACCGGATGAGTTTCGGCTGGATCAAAAACATCTGGGTGACGGACGCTTCCTATCGGCATCCCGTTCTGAATTACAGCGATTTCCGCAGCGGCGTCTCGCGGGAGAGCCTTTCGGTGAACGGCGGCAGCGTGAGTTTCAACAATATCGGCAACTATACGGACGCCTATAATCAGGGCAGTTACGACGTGGTCACGGAAAAGCTGTCCGCCCAGAAGAACCAGGCGAACGGGTATTTCATCCTCATCGCCCTCTCCATCGGCACGATCTTGTTGCAGCAGTTCGTGTCCATGCGCTCGCAGAAGGAGCAGACGAAATATTCGTCGGTGGACGGGCAGGCGGCTTCCACGCAGAAGATCACCCTCGTCATCATGACGGTGATGTTCGCCGTGTTCTCCTTCATGTACAGCGCGGCGTTCTCCATCTACATGGTCACGAGCAACATCCTCTCCCTCATCATGACCATCGTCATAAACAAGGCGGTGGACGTCGCCATGCGCAAGAAGGAAGAGAGGGAATTGCAGGAGCAGTACAACAAGCGTTTTCCCGGCAGGGTATATGTCCCCTCCGCCGACAAGGAAAAGAAGGAAAAACAGGCGGCGAAAGAGGCGCCGGCACAGGGAAAGGGAACGCGGCAGAGCATGCGCGGTCTGAAATCCAAGGGTGCGGACGGAAAGGAAAACAAAGCCGCAAAAGACGGCAAGGACAAGGATAAGAAATAACGAGAAAAACGGGACGAAAGGCGGGAAGATCGAATAAATCAGACGGACGGTCGAGTCCCGAAAAGGAGTGAGCATCATGAAGAAATACACGGAATTCACGGGCAGAACGGTGGAAGAGGCGATCGAAGAAGGGCTTGCCGCCCTCGGCCTCACGGAAGAGGACGCGGACGTCCGCGTCCTCGAGACGGGCAAGAAGAAATTGTTCGGGTACAGCAAGGCACGGGTGGAGATCGCTCCCAAAAACGATCCTGACGCATTTGAAGGGGACTACGAGAGCGATTATATCCCCTCCCAGTCCGACACACAGGCCCCCGACGAAAACGCGGCAGAGGGCAAATACAGCGCCGAAAACAACTTCGACATCCACCGCGACGCCGAAGGGCGCACGGACGGGGAACGGGCGGTGGAGTTCATCGAAGGGCTGTTCGACATCCTGCGCATCACCGCCTGCACCGAACTCACCCGCGAAGAGGAGAAGATCGAGATCAACGTGACCGCCGCCAACACCAATTCGGTGATCGGCAAGCGGGGCGCGATGATCGACGCCATCCAGACGATCGCGGGAGCGGTGGCGAACACGGGGAGGAAGGATTACAAACGGGTGGTCGTCGACTGCGAAAACTACCGTGAGAACCGGGAAGAGACCTTGCAGAGGCTCGCCCGCCGGCTCGCGGAGAAGGCGGTCCGCTTCGAGAAGAAGATCCGGCTGGAGCCGATGAATCCGTACGAGCGGCGGATCATCCACGCCGCCCTCGCCGATACGGAGGGAGTGACGACGCAGAGCGAAGGCAAGGAGCCCCGCCGCTATGTGGTGATCGTGCCCGACAACGTGCGCTATCCCGACCGCCCCGCCTCCCCCGCGCGCGGCGAACGGGGACACGGCTATAACAACCGCGACCGCGGCGGCTATAACCGCGGGTACAAGACGTACAACAACCGCGGCTATTCGGGCGGGTTCAACCGCGACCGCTACAACGCGGGCGGCAATTATAACCGCGATTACAACGGCGGGTATAACCGGGACGGCGACGGGTACAGGAAGCCCTATCGCGAAAATCAGAACGGATATAACCGCTATAACGAGAACGGGAGCTATAATCGGGATTATAACCGGGATTACAACCGGGACGGCAATCGTCCGTACAACCGGGATCAGGGCGGCTATAACCGCTACAACGAGAACGGCAGTTATAACCGGGATTACAACCGGGAGGGCAGCCGTCCGTACAACCGGGATCAGGGCGGCTATAACCGCGACCGCTATAATGACGGCGGCAATTATAACCGCGACCGCGGCGGGGACAGAAACAACGGCAGGAATTATTCCAAGCCCTATGACAAGGGCAAGACGTCGTATAAAAAGCCGGCGACCGACTTTTTCGGCACCTATCTCGGGAACAGCCGTGACGGCGGGGACAACGGCTCGGGTACGGACGGAAAGGACGGCGGTGAAAGCGAGAACTGATCTTTTCCGGGCGTCGGCAGGACGGGAAAAAACGCCTTCGGAAGAGGGCGGAAAACACAGGAAAGGAAAGAGCGGAAGCAGCGGATTTTTGTCCGCTGCTTTTTCGTTCGTCAAATCCCTGTCCCGTCGGTTTATGGTTTTTTCGGGTTTCCTGTCCTCTTTGTTTTGCCCGGTTTGGGAATGGGTGCGCCTGTCGGCGTTTGATTGCCTGCGGCAATGGGACGCAAGTCTTACGACTTGCTTAGTTTGGAAAATAGTTACGCGGCAAAGCCGCGTTTGACCTCTGACGCGGTGGGACGCAAAACTGTGTTTTGCTTAATTGGGAAGGGTTATGCCTTACGGCGCTGACCGCTGACGCGGTGAGAGATTGCGGGCTCCGCCCACACCCGCAAGGGGCAATGCCCCTTGACCCATATGGCGCAAATCGTAGGTTTGCTTAATTGGTTCCCCTTTTTTCCGATTTCAGCGGCGACAGAAAAGCGCCCCGGCAGAATCCGGGGCGCTCGTTCGGTTTCGATGAAGGTTTTGCGGGGTTATTCGGCGCTGTTGTCGTCCGTCTCCGAAGCCGCCGCTTCGTCGCTCGCGTTGTCCGCCGTTTCCGCATTTTCAGCCGACGTTTCGGCGGGCTCCGGAGCGGATTCGGAAGAAACCGGCGTTTCCGCGCTTTCTTCCGGTTTCTTGCCCGAGCAGAGAACGTTGACCAGAATACCCAGAATCAGCGAGCACGCCACCGAAGTGATCGTCACTTCGCCGAAACTTAAAGTCAGGCCGCCCACGCCCGCGATGAGGATGACGGACACCACGAACAGGTTGCGGTTTTCGTTGAGGTCCACTTTCTGGATCATTTTCAGGCCGGATACGGCGATGAAGCCGTAAAGGGAGATGCACACGCCGCCCATGACGCAGGAGGGAATGGTCGAGAGGAAAGTCACGAAGGGCGCGAAGAAGGAGATGACCATGGCGATGATCGCCGTTACCAGAATGGTCCGCACGGAGGCATTGCCCGTGATCGCCACACAGCCCACCGATTCGCCGTACGTCGTATTGGGGCAGCCGCCGAAGAAGGCGCCCACCATCGAGCCGACGCCGTCCCCCAGCAGGGTGCGGGAAAGCCCGGGATCGCGCAGAAGATCCGCGCCGATGATGGAGGAGAGGTTTTTGTGGTCGGCGATGTGTTCGGCGAAGACCACGAACGCCACGGGCACGTA
>DVGN01000063.1 GCA_018712725.1 Candidatus Scatosoma pullicola | reverse complement strand
GGGCAGGGTGAAAGAGACGATCAGCCGAAAGGGCTTTCCGCGGGTGAGATCTTTGGTCATGGCGATGTTTTCCCGAAGGGATTTTCGCGGCGGCGGAAGTGTATTTCCCGCCGTCACGCGCACGATTATATATCCGCCGGACAAAAATTTCAACTCCCTGCCCGAAAAAATTTTCCCCCTCCTCTTTTTGTGAGTTTACACCATAAATCCGTTCATTTTCTCATCTCTCTTTCCGGATCGGCAGCCCGGATCTTTCAGGCGGAAAAATGCGGGCGGAGAAAAAATTCCCCGCCCGCGGCATATACTGTAAGTATGCCTGCCGCTTATACCCATTTTTCCATCGCGGGACACGTCCTCTCCCGCATCCCGTCGCCGCCCGCCGGCGACGGCGAAAAGCGCCTGTATTTCTTCGGCGCCCAGGGCGCGGATTTCTGCTTCTTCTACCGGGCGCTGCACACCTCCGAAACCAACTTCGGAAGATACCTCCACAACCGGGGCAGCTACGGATTTTTCCGCACTCTTTTCCGCGTCGCCGCAGCCCTGCCCCCGCTCTGCGCCTACGCACTCGGATACATCACCCACTACGCCGCCGACGTCGTATTTCATCCCTACATCTATTCCCTGTCGGGCAAATCCCCCGTCCGGCATTCGCGGGCGGAGGGGGCGCTCGACCTGCGTTTCCGCGATTCGGACGGCGGAAAGATGTTCCGCGCCTTCGGGAATTACTTCAACTGCCCTTTGGAAAGCGCGGAAATCGCAGCCCTGTATGCCCTGTATTCCGTAGCCGCCGCCGACGGGGGCAGGGCGCCGCTGAAAAGGGACAGCTTCCTGCGCAGCCTCTCCCGATTCCGCGCCTACACCTCCTTTTCCGCCCGTGCCTTCGCCCGGGAATACCCCGCCGCCGCCAACGAAGAGCGCAGGGAATGGAGATATCCCGCCGACCCCGTCCGCAAGTCGAAAGAGAGCGCGGACGACCTGTTTTTGCGGGCGACGGCGGAGAGCATCGCCCTCATCGGGGCGTTCCGGGATCTGCCCCCCGGCGAAACGCCGGATTTTGCCCTTTTCGGAAAAAATTTTCTGACCGGCATTTAAACCGGATTCTTTGAAAATCGGGCTTCCGGGCGGATTTCAGGCAGAGCGGAAGAGACAGAAAAAACGGACCGGCCATAAAAGCGGTCCGCAAGTCATATTTTGAGGCACGAAGGGGTTATCGTCTCTCCCCTGCCTGCCTCTTTTTCATTTTCAGCCAATTTATAAATCCGTAAATATCGTTGGCGAGAAAGGCGAGGAAGCAGGCGACCATGGGCAGATTCCCGGGGTCGGAGAGGGACGCCGCCACCCAGAGCGCGATGAGTACGACGTCGTTGGCGGCATAGGCGAGCGCGTAATATTCGCTCCTTTTCAGCGTCAGCGAAGCCGCGAGGAAGCTGGTGAGAACGGAGAGAGTGCTTATGGCGAGGCGGGCGGTGCCGAAGGCTTTCAGGATAAAATAGAATGCGAAAGTGACGGCGGCGCCGAGCGCGAACAAAAGGGCGTAATCTCTGCCGCGCAGAGTATTGACGCGCACTTCGCCCGAAGCGGCGGGATTTTTCAGCCAGGTAAACACGGCGGCGAGCGCGATGGGCGCGGACATGCCCAGATAAGTGATCATCTCTCCGTAATAGCGGGAATAAAAGGAGACGACGCCGTAGAGAATACTGAAAAGAACGGTGAGGATCTGCCCGATCACATTCCCCTTGGCGATGAGGATGAGCGCGGTGACGCCGACGAGAGAAGCGGCAAGGGAAACGGGATCTTCGGAGGAGAGGACAAAAGACGCCCCCACGAGCAGGACGGAGCCGAACCACAGACAAATTTCAAACTTGGTAAAAGAACGCAAAAAGGAAAGAAATTTCATATAAAGAACCGAAAAAACTCAAAAAAGCATTCCCGCGCTCACGAGGCGCGGGAATGCCGAATCGCAAAACTCCCGATCACGCCGCTATCAGACAGCCTTCCATTCGTCCAACAAAGGTTTGAGGTATTGGTCGAACACGTCGAACAGCCCGCCGGCGAGCGGGGAATCTTCTCCGAACAGGGCGCTCGCCCCGAACACGTCGAAATATTCGAGCGCATAGAGGATACCCGCGATGACCGCGCACAGCAACGCGCCCAGAAAGACGCAGACGACGACGGAGAGGATACCGTCCACGAAACGCAGCGCGCCGGCGGAACGGACGCCGCGTTCGATAAGCCCGAGCAGCAATCCGACGATCACCACGACGATGACGAGCGCCAGCGCGATCACGGCGCCGCACGCCACCTTGCCGATGGTCGCGGAAATAGTGCCGAAACTTTCGGGCAGCCGATCGGCGACCCAACCCGAGAACTTGCCGACGACGGACAGCCATTCCTTTTCGGCGGCGAAATTCGAGAAGGGAAGCCAGAACCCGACGACGAGCGCCGCGATGATGCCCGCCACCATGAACACCGACCGGAATCCGCCGACAAAGCCGCCCCGCCAGCCGCAGTATGCGATGCCCGCCGTGATGCCGACGAAGAGGAAATCGATCGCATATGTATGGATGAAACCCCAAAGGCTTTCGACGATCCGGCTTTGGTACACCGGCTGCAGCAATCCGTCATGCAAAGGAGTGACGGAGAACACGGCGAGCAGAATACAGGCGATGCCGGCAAGCGCGATCGCCGTCTCGACGAGGGAAACGACCATGCCGCATACCCGGCTGCCGCCGCTGATCTCCTCCTCATCCTCGTCGTCCCGGGGCGTCTTTTTGCGGCGGGCGATGAGCGCGAACAAGCCGCAGAGCAGCAGCGCGACCAGCACGGACAAAAGCGCCCAGGACAGGGACGCGACGAAATCCTGCACGCCGGGGGCGAGATTTTGCACCGCCCCGATTTTAAGGATCGGATTTTTGTCGTGCAGACGGGAGTCGAGCAGCCAGAACAGCCCGCAGCCGATCCCCCAGGCAAGCGTTCCCCAGCCGATCCTGCCGGCTCCCTTCACCCCGCCGACGACGATCGCGATCAGGGCGATGACGGCAAGCACGGAGACGGCGATAATCGTCGCGACGTTTCCGCTCAGAGCAAGAATGGAATACATAGTCATAATCTCCCTCCCCCGGCGCAGGCGCCGGACGAATTTGAATTTCTCTCTTCGGGCATTTTTCTCCCTCTTTCCCCTGCGCGCCCGACGCAAAGGGAATGTCTGCCCCGCCCGCAGGGCGGCGCTTTACGGCGGGCGCAGGCGGCGTCGTCGCAGCCCTGCCCCTGTCCGATCACGCTTTCGGGGCCTTGTTGAAGGTGTCTTTCAGGGAGACGATCTCGGACAGGACCAGCCTGTCCCCCTCCCGGCACTTCTTGTAATACCCCACCCGCATGAGCTGGAAGGGAGCGCCGTCCGCCGCCTCCGAAAGACGGGGTTCCGCCTTGCCGGAAAAGATCTTTTCGCTCTCCCGGTTCATGCGTTCGCCGAAGTCCTGTCCCGGGTATGCGGGGTCGTTAAGCAGGCAGGCGTACTGCCGGATCTCCGCGTCCACGCCCGTCTGCGCGTCCACCCACTGAATGGTGCCCTTTGCCCTGATGCCCGCGGCGGCCGCCTCCTCTTCGGAAAAATAGGTGCATTGCAGCCCCTTTATCTCCCCCGAAGGCGAGCGCTCCACCCCGTCGCAGCGGACGATGCCGACGTTTTTCAGGCGCACGTACCCGTCCGGGCGCAAGCGCTGGTATTTGGGGGGCGGATCGTCGGAAAAGTCCGCCCGGTCGATATACAAAGTCTTTCCGAAACGCACCTTCCGCGTCCCCAGTTCCGGTTTCAGGGGATGCACCTGCGCCTCCGCCTCTCCCCCTTCGCAATTTGTAAGCGTGAGGGGCAGGGGATTGACCACCGCCATGGCGCGCTCGGCATTTTCGTTGAGATTGTCCCGGATACACGCTTCCAGATAGGAATACTGGCACTCGGAATTCGCCTTGACGATGCCGGCGCGGGTGCAGAAATCGATGAGCGCTTCGGGCGGCACGCCGCGGTTTCTCAGCCCCGCGACGGTCGGCATGCGGGGATCGTCCCAGCCGTGGACAAATCCCTCCTCCACCAGCTTTTTCAGATACCGCTTGGACATGACCGTGTTCGTGACACACAGCCGCGCGAACTCGATCTGCCGCGGCTTGGGATCGAATCCGAGGTTGATCCCCACCCAGTCGTACAGGGGGCGGTGATCCTCAAATTCCAGCGTGCAGAGGGAGTGGGTCACCCCCTGCATATAGTCGCAGATGGGGTGGGCGTAGTCGTACATCGGATAGATGCACCACTTGTCCCCCGTGCGGTGATGGGTGCAGCGCAGAATGCGGTAGATGACGGGGTCGCGCAGGTTCATGTTGGGGGACGCCATGTCGATCTTGGCGCGCAGGCACTTCTCCCCGTCCGCGTATTTGCCCGCCCGCATGTCGCGGAAGAGCCGAAGATTTTCCTCCGGCGTGCGGTTGCGGTAAGGGCTTTCTTTGCCCGGCTCGGTCAGCGTGCCGCGCGTGGCGCTGATCTCTTCGGGGGAAAAGTCGCACACGAACGCCTTTCCGTCCAGGATGAGCTTTTCCGCATAGTCGTAAATGACGTCGAAGAAATCGGAGGCGTACACCTCTTTCGCCCAGTGATAGCCCATCCATTCGATGTCGCGGCGGATGGCGTCCACGAACTCCGTCTTTTCCTTGGACGGATTGGTGTCGTCGAAAAACAGATTGCACTTCCCGCCGTATTTTTCCGCCGTGCCGAAGTTGACCAGCATGCTCTTGACGTGCCCGATGTGCAGGTATCCGTTGGGCTCGGGCGGGAAACGGGTCTGTACCTCCCGTATGCGCCCCGCTTCGATGTCTTCGTTTATGATCTGTTCGATGAAATTGGTCGCCTCTATCGGTTTTAACTTTGCCATATCCCTTTTTTGTCTTTCCTCTCTCCCGCCCGCGGCGGATAATTGCTCATCAAATCCCTGCCCCGTCCGTTTGGCTTATTTACGGCTCGTTTTACGGCTTTCCGCCCGCAATTTTTACGACATTACGACAATCCGACGATGGTGCCGTCGGGCAGCAGGTCGATCTTCTCCGCCGCGGGATGGGCGCCCAGCCCGGGCATCAGCATGATCTTGCCCGCGATCGCCACGATAAAGCCCGCGCCCCCTTTCAGGACGACGTCCCGCACGAAAATGCGGAATCCCGAAGGCCTCCCCACGAGTTCGGCGTTGTCCGAAAGGGAATACTGCGTCTTGGCGACGATGACGGGCAGCCCGCCCTCGCCCTTTGCTTCGATCCCGGCGATCGCCGCCCTGGCTTCGTCCGAGAAATCGACGCCGTCCGCGCCGTAAATCCTCGTCGCCACGTCGGAGATCTTCTTCTCCACGGGATCCGCCAGATCGTAGGCAAAGCGGAGCTTAGAGGGGATTTCGCAGGCTTTCGCGACCGCCGCCGCCAGCTCTTTTCCGCCTTCGCCGCCTTTCAGGAACACGTCGGTGAACACCGCTTCCGCCCCCGCCTCCCGCACGGAGGAGAGGACGAGTTCGATCTCCGCGGGCGTATCGCTTTCAAAGCGGTTCATCGCCACGACGACGGGTTTGCCGTACACGCCGCGGATGTTTTCGATGTGCTTGAAGAGGTTGGGCAGCCCCTTTCCGAGCGCGGAAAGGTCCTCTTCGCCGAGATTCTCCTTGGCGGCGCCGCCGTGCAGTTTCAGCGCCTTGACGGTCGCCACGATGACGACGCAGTCCGGCTCTATCCCCGCGGCGCGGCACTTGGTGTCGAGAAATTTTTCGGCACCCAGGTCTGCGCCGAACCCCGCTTCGGTCACGGCGTAATCGGCGAGGCTCATCGCGGCGTAGGTCGCCTGCACGCTGTTGCAGCCGTGGGCGATGTTGGCGAACGGCCCGCCGTGGATGATCGCGGGCGTACCCTCCAAAGTCTGCACGAGATTGGGCTTCATCGCGTCTTTCAGAAGCACCGCCATCGACCCGACCGCCCCGGGGATGTCCCGCGCGCGGACGTAATCGCCCGACGCATTCAGCGCCACGACGATGTTGCCCAGCCGGCGTTTGAGGTCGGAAAGATCGGTGGCGAGACACAAAACCGCCATGACTTCGCTCGCCGCCGTGATGTCGAAATGATCCTCCCGCGCGACCCCTCTGCCGCCGCCCCCGATTGCGATGTTGATGAGTTCCCTGTCGTTCATGTCCATGCAGCGGTGGAAGAAGATTTTATCCGTGTCGATGTTTAAAGGATTGCCGCGGAAAATCAGGTTGTCCATGAGGGCGCAGAGCAGGTTGTTCGCCGAAGTGATGGCGTGCAGGTCCCCCGTGAAGTGCAGATTGATATCCGCCATGGGCACGACCTGCGCGTATCCGCCGCCCGCCGCGCCCCCCTTGATGCCGAACACCGGTCCCAGAGAAGGCTCGCGCAAAGCGAGACAGACTTTTTTCCCGATCCTGCGCAGTCCGTCGGCGAGACCGATGGAAACGGTGGTCTTGCCCTCCCCCGAAGCGGTGGGATTGATCGCCGTGACGAGAATGAGTTTCCCCTTTCTCTCCAAGCCCGCGGGCAGGGAAATTTTCGCCTTGTACTTCCCGTACAGTTCCAGCTCGTCCTCGCTCAGTCCGAGTTCCTTTCCCACCTCCCGGATGTCTTTCAGCTTCGCGCTCTCCGCAATTTCGATGTCCGACAGCATATTCTCCCGCGCCTCCCGATTCTGATTCCCTTCCATTATAACATATTTTTTCGGAAATGGGAATAGTTCTCCCGCGGGTTTTTTCGGTTTTTTTGAATTTTTTTCATCCGCCCCTGCCGTCCGCTGCCTTTTTTTACAGGTTTTTCCTCTTCCGGAGCCCCTTTCCGCCCCGTTTTTCCTTTTCTGTCCTTTTCTCCTCGCCCCGCCGGAACCCTCTTCCGCGCCCTTCCGGTCTTCCGCCCTCCCCTCTCCGGAAAAGGCGGGCAAAAAGGAGCGCGGGGCGGGCGAAAAACGTTGACTTGACGGCGCAAACATTGTATAATAGGGAAAGACAGAAAAAGGCGCGGGCTACCCGCGCGCGAGGAGAGAAAGACATGGCAGACAAAAGAGCGGTGACGATGGAAAAACTCGTCTCCCTGTGCAAGACGCGGGGATTCATCTTCCCGGGCAGCGAAATTTACGGCGGTCTCGCCAACACCTGGGACTACGGCCCTCTCGGCGTGGAGCTGAAAAACAACGTCAAAAAGGCGTGGTGGAAGAAGTTCGTGCAGGAGAGCAAATACAACACGGGCGTGGACTGCGCCATCCTCATGAACCCGCGCACCTGGAAGGCGTCGGGGCATCTGGAAGGATTTTCCGACCCCCTGATCGACTGCAAGTGCTGCAAATCCCGCCACCGCGCGGACGATCTCGTGGAAAAATACGCCGAGAAGCACAAACTCGACGTCAACGTGGAGGGGATGGACAACGACGCTTTGCAGGCGTTCATCACCGAGCATAAAGTCCCCTGCCCCGTGTGCGGCAATTCCGATTTCACCCCCATCCGCAAATTCAATCTGATGTTCAAAACCTTCCAGGGGGTGACGGAGGATTCGGCGAACACGGTGTATCTCCGCCCGGAGACGGCGCAGGGCATCTTCGTCAACTTCGAAAACGTCCAGCGCTCGACCCGGCTGCGCGTCCCCTTCGGCATCGGGCAGATCGGCAAATCCTTCCGCAACGAGATCACGCCGGGCAACTTCACCTTCCGCACCCGCGAATTCGAGCAGATGGAGCTGGAATTTTTCTGCAAGCCGGGCACCGACCTCGAATGGTTTGCCTATTGGAAGGACTTCTGCCGCGATTGGCTGCTCTCTCTGGGCATGAAGGCGGAAAACCTCAAACTGCGCGACCATTCGCCCGAAGAGCTGGTGTTCTATTCCAAGGCGACCACCGATTTCGAATACAACTTCGCCTTCGGCTGGGGGGAACTTTGGGGGATCGCCGACCGCACGGATTACGACCTCACCCAGCACGCCAAGGAGAGCGGCAAGCCCATCAACTATACCGATCCCGTCACGGGGGAGACGTACGTCCCCTTCGTCATCGAGCCTTCCTTAGGCGCCGACCGCGTCGTGCTCGCCTTCCTGACGGACGCCTACGACGAAGAGGTCGTCGATCCCGTCAAGAACGACACCCGCGTGGTGCTGCACCTGCACCCCGCGCTGGCGCCCTATAAGTGCGCCGTGCTGCCCCTGCAAAAGGGCCTGGCGGACAAGGCGGACGAGATCTACGCCGCCATGCGCAGGAGATTTTCCGCGACCTACGACGTGACCGGCTCCATCGGCAAGCGCTACCGCCGCCAGGACGAGATCGGCACCCCCTTCTGCGTCACGGTGGATTTCCAGACGCTGGAAGACGGAACGGTCACCGTGCGCGACCGCGATTCCATGGAGCAGATCCGCCTTTCCGCGGAGGACGCGATCAGATACGTCGAAGAAAAGATCGAATTTTAATTTCGGATTGTAAACTCGGATTTTATTCCGCGATTCCCCGATTTTCCTTTATTTGCGGAACAGG
>DVGN01000062.1 GCA_018712725.1 Candidatus Scatosoma pullicola | reverse complement strand
GGCATTTCCAATCTCGGCGTGCGCGCCAATTATTTCTACTTCGTCTCCAACGACCTGCTCTACAATCTCTCCGCGGACATCTGGAACGGCGTCTCCGTCGCCGTGGACGACTTGCTCGAAGATCTCGAAGCCCTCATTTCCGACCGCGCCCGGACCCTCTCCGAGCGTTTTTCCGAGCTGTTCGCCCTCCCCCGCGACCCGATCGGCGAAACGGACTATCTCGCCTTTCTGGAACGCATCGGAAAATGACTCCCGCGCCCTCCCGCCTTCTTCACCCCCTCCGTCTGCTCCTTCTTCCGAGGCAGACTGCATAGAGCCGATACGTTTTCCGCAAAAAACAGCCGCTTTTCCGTTTTCGGAAAAGCGGCTTCGGCTTTCGCTTCGGCAAAGTCAGATCAGGTCCAGAGAAATATAATATTCTCCGTTCTGAAACTCCCCGTCCCATACGGCGGAAATCGCCAGAAACAGCTTCTCGTTCCCCTCTTTCAGCGATTCGGGAACGGTCAGCGTCGCCGTCCGGCGGCTTCCCGCTTCGGAAAAATCGCCCATTATGCTCTCTTCACAGGTCGGCAACTCTCCCGTCCCGGTCAGAAAGAACGCATACGAAAAACGGCAGGACGGCGCGTCCGCAAAATCCATCGTCAGCGTCTTTTCGCCGGCGCTCACGGGAAAATAAAAGTCTTCGGTATTCTCCGCAATCGACTCCCGCGCCAGCGTATATTCCTTCCCGTTATAGCCCTGAAACAAAACCCCTTCCGCGATTTCCCCGTCTATCCGGACGGTCGCATGCCAATCATAGCCCGCGCTGTCCGAACCGTTCCCGCCCGAACAGGCGGCAAAGGACATCGTCAGGGCCATCCCCGACAGCAAAACCGCCAGACCTCTGCAATTTCTCATAACTTCCTCCTCCGTCCGATTTTTGCGGTGCCCGGCAAAATCCGCCCTTTCTGCCCATAGCATACCACAGTTCTCTGCCGTTGTCAAGACTTTCGGAAAATATCGTTTTCGCCAAAGCGTCTCTTTGTCCGCCGACAAATTTTCCGAAATCGGAAAATTTATCCGGATTTTTCGAGAAATATTCCGAAATCGGAAAATTTATTTTTGCAAGACGGCGGGGCAGGGGTGCGTCTATCGCTTTTTTTCGTCCGCGGGTACGGAAAAGAGGAACGGCAAAATCTGTCGGCACTCTTATTTGTCCAACAGCCAATCCACCGCATTGACGACTTCGATGCCGTCATAATTGCCGAGCGTGAATCTGTCCAACGTCAGTATCCGTTTGGGATAATTGTCGAAAATTTTTTTCAACGGCGCCATTTCCCGCTCAAACGTATTCTTATCCGCCAGCGACGCCGTCACCTGATAATATCCGACAGCGTCCCCTTTTCTGGCGACGAAATCCACTTCCGTCTGCCCGACTTTCCCCACATTCACCGCATTTCCCCGCCGCAGCAGTTCGAGATAGACCACGTTTTCCAAAGTGTACCCCAAATCGTACTCCCGCTTCGGAAGCAGATACCGCCGCAAACCCGGATCGACGATATACAGTTTCCCGCTCTGTTTCAGAAGCTGTTTGCCTTCGACGTCGTACCGCTCCGCCCGATAAAACACATACGCCCGCACCAGCGCTTCGATATAGTCGTCTATCGTATTTTGCGACACCTTTCTGCCCGAAGAGGTGATATAATCCGCGATCCGCTTGACGGAAACGGGGCTTCCGACGCATCCCGCGAGAAATCCGGAAATGTTCTTCAACAGGGAAATATCCGTCACCCTTCGTTCATCGGGGTCTCTTTCCCTCCGGCTCTGCCGCTCTTCGATGTCCTTTACGATGACGGTATTATAAATCCCTTCCAGATACATATCCACTTTTTCTTTCGTCCTGTCCATCGTCGCGATATAGGGAAAAGAACCGCTTGCCATATATTCGGCAAACAGCCGATCCGCGTCCCCTCCCCCCTGGCTTTCGTAAAATTCCGCAAACGAAAAGGGCAGCATCCCGATTTCGACATATCGCCCCGACAGGAGGGTGGCAAGCTCTCCGGACAACAGCCGGGAATTGGAGCCCGTGATATAAATATCCACATTTTCTTTGACGTACAGACTGTCCACCGCCTTTTCAAAGCCGTCTACCTTCTGCACTTCGTCCAAAAAAATATACGTCGTTTTCCCCTTGTGCAGCCTTTCCTTCAAATGGGCGTACAATTCCCGGTAATCCAGCAGTCTCTCGTTTTCCAGCTCTTCGAAATTGACCGACACGATCTGTCCGCCGGCTCCCTCCCCTTTCAGATATTCCTTATACAAGTCCAAAAGCGTGGATTTTCCGCACCGCCGGATCCCCGTCACGACCTTGATCACCCTTTCGTCCTTCCATGCGACCAACTTTTCCAGATAATCCTTTCTCGCAATCATATGCCGCCTCCCTGTTTACAGTATAGCACAAAGCACCCTTCCTTGTCAACAAATTTTCCGAAATCGGAAAATTTATCCGGGTTTTTCGAGAAATATTCCGAAATCGGAAAATTTATTTTTGCAAGACGGCTGGGCAGGGTTTTGACGAGCGCGATTTTGCGGTTTGCCGCGCAAAATACACTCCGCACGGCAAGGCAGTCCATGCAGGACAAAAAAGCGGACGCAAAGCGCCCGCTTTTTTGTCAATGAAACAGAGTTATATAAATCGGTAAGCGTATAATCGGATTTTATTTCCCGCCGGGGCTCTTTTCCTTCCCGCCGCGGCAGGCGGAGCAATGTCCGCAGTCGGCGCAGTCACAGCCGCACCCCGTTTTGCCCCGCTTTTTGCGGACGATCGCCGAGACGGCGACGCCGGCGACGATCAGCGCGCAGGCGATGATCAGTACGATTTCGACAGGCTGCATACAGGCCTCCTTTGCGGCTTTTACCGCCCTTTCGTCCCTCCCCTGCCCCTCCCGGATGCGCCTTACGGCCGCGCCCGGAAAGGGTTTCAAGAGGGCGAATCTATACAGGTATTTCGATATGTACCGAGTGTCAGGCGGCGTCCGCCGCCTTCGCGAATTTTTTGTCCGACTTGTTTTTGAGGACGATGACCGCCGTGACGACCGCCGCGGCCCCCAGCCAGATAAACGCCGTCCACCACCAGCTGCCGATGGTATATACCGCCGCGGAGATGACATAGGATGCCGCCAGCCAGAAGAGGATGGTCCATCTCATCTTGCCCGCGGGCAGTTCCGCCCTTGCCGTCGCCACCGCCGCAAAGCAGGGGATGGTCGTCATGTTGAAGGCGATGAAGGAGAGGAGCGCGGGAACGGTAATGCCCGTCGCCTGGATCATCGCCACCGCTTCGAGAACGCCGTCTTCGCTCGCTTCGCCGCTCTCGATGAGGGCGAGAATTTCCGCAAGGGTCTCTTCGGGCAGTCCCGCCAGCGCCCCGTTCCCCGCCGCCGAAACGATGCAGCAGGCAAGCGTGAAGAAGGTGGCGATGACGTTTTCCTTGGCGATCAGACCGGTGACCGCAGCCACCGCGAACACCCAGCCGAACGCCGAGAGCTGCGCCCCGAATCCGAGCGGCGTAAACAGGGGCTGCACCAATTTTCCGAGCGACGCGAGAATGGAGCTGTCCATCTCCGCGCCCACGTAGCGCCAATCCCAGCCGAAGTTGGACAAAAACCAGATGACGATGGTCGAAGCGAGAATGATGGTAAACGCCTTTTTGACGAAGTGTTTGAGCTTATCCCACAGGTGCAGCATCAGATTGCGGAACCGGGGGACGTGATAGGCGGGCAGTTCCATGATGAAGGGAGGGGTCTCCCCTTTCATGGTCGTGTTGCGCATGACGAGCAGGCACACCACCGCCGCCGCCATGCCCAGAACGTACATGCCGTACGTGATGATGTCCGCGTTGCCCACGCCGAACTTCATGACGATGCCGCCCGAAATGGCGGTGAGAATGGGCAGTTTGGCGCCGCAGGAGAAGAAGGGAATGACCCGGATGGTCGCCGTGCGCTCCTTTTCGTCCGCGAGGGTGCGGGTGTTGATCATGGCGGGCACACTGCACCCGAAGCCCATGATCATGGGCATGAACGCCCTGCCCGAAAGCCCGAACTTGCGGAAGATGCGGTCGAGGATGAACGCGACGCGCGCCATGTAGCCC
>DVGN01000061.1 GCA_018712725.1 Candidatus Scatosoma pullicola | reverse complement strand
CCTTCTTCCTCTTTTTTCCTCTTCGCGCTTCCGGCGTCCGCCGATTTGCCGTCAGACCGCCTTGCCGCCCTCTGCCTTGCCGCGCCGCCTTTTACATTTCGAAATCGACGGCGACGGACGACTCCGTTTCCGCGTGCATGAATTTTTTCACCACGCCGACGTGATAGGGGTCCTTCTGATAGGCGTCGAGCGCCGCCCGATCCTCCACCGTCACGCTTAAAAATACGTCGTACGAGCGGGCGGAGCCGAGAAAATCGACGCCCGCTTCGATCTCCTTCGCTTCGGGCACCTTCCCGCGCATGGAGAGAAGGAGCGCCTTCGCCTCCTGCGCCTTCGCCTTGTCTTTGAGTCTGAAACAAACGATGTGTTTTATCATATCTGCCTCCGCATTTTTTCATCCGACCGTCGGCGCCGCCCCTGCCCTTCGGGTTCTCCCTGCCTTCCGGATCCGGAACCCCCTCCCGGGCAGCCAAAGGGCGGACGCTTCCGCATCAATGAAAACTCGTCCAATTCCCATCGTCGTCCGATTCGCCCTGTCCGGACGAATCGCCCGCAGCGGAATCGTCCTCCGTGGAATCGTCCTCCGTGGAATCGCCGACCTCCGAAGCGCTGCTTTCGCCCGACGTCCCCGCATCCGGGGAAGACGAATCGCCCGACGTTCCGCCGCCTCCGCAGGCGGTAAAGGCAAACGCGCCCGAAAGCGCGATCGTCAGGCACAGCGCACCCAATACTTTTTTGAAAATTTTGTCCTTCATATTCGTTTCTCCTTTTCCGGAACTCCGACGGCGCCCTGCCCTCGTAATCCGTCAATCAAATCGATCAAAATCCGCCCGTCGTTCGCCGTCCGCCGCATCGGTTCCCTCCGAAGCCGCCGCAACATCCGGCTGCAATTCCCAGACGACGGGCGTAACGCCGTCGGGGGCATAATGCCAATAATTCCCGTCGTAAGCCGTGCCCTCCGCGTTTATCGGCGGTTCCGTTTCACTGTAAAACCAAACGACGACGTTCTCGTTCGCCTCCTCGACATATTCGTGCCCGGCGATCTTTTCCCATTCTTCCGCCGTCCCGCCGTAATACACGTCGGAGAGTGCCGGACAACCGAAAAATATCCCAAACCAGATTTCCGTCACCCCTTCGGAAATATGCACGGAACGCAGATTCGTGCACCCCGCAAACAAATTCTCGCTCGTCTTCGCCATACTTCCGGGGATATTGGCGGAACGCAGGCTCGTGCAGCCTGCAAATAACTCTCTGCTCACCTTCGCCGTTCCTTCGGGAATGACGAGATCGGTCACTTTTTCATCGCCGATATACAATTCCCAGTTCCCCGAAACGGAACAGCCCACCGACAAATTCAGCCATACGGCAAGATCGGGAATATGCACTTCCACCCCCGCCGCCGTTCCGTAAAAGACATCATATCCGACCGATTGCAGACTCGCGGGGAGATATACCCTCTCCAATGCCGTACATCCCGAAAAAGCCCCGGAGCCGATCCACGTCACCCCTTCGGATACATTTACGGAACGCAGGCTCGTGCAGCCCGCAAACGCATACTCTCCCACCTTCGCCGTTCCTTCGGGAATGACGAGATCGGTCACTTTTTCATCGCCGATATACAATTCCCAGTTCTCCGAAACGGAACTGCCCACCGACAAATTCAGCCATACGGCAAGATCGGGAATATACACTTCCAGCCCCGCCGCCTTTCCGTCAAAGACATCATATCCGACCGATTGCAGGCTCGCGGGGAGATATGCCCTCTCCAATGCCGTACATCCCGAAAAAGCCCCGGAACCGATCTCCGTCACCCCTTCGGATACATTTACGGAACGCAGGCTCGCACACCCCGCAAACGCATACTCTCCCACCTTCGTCACGCCCTCGGGAATGACGAGGTCAGTCACTTCCTTTCCGCCGACATACAGATTCCAATCGTCCGCAATCCCCCACGTCACAGACACCTGCGACCAGGCGGCAAGATCGGAAATATGCGCCTTTATCCCCGCCGCCCCGTCGAAAACATTCGCGCCTACCGAAACGAGACTTGCGGGGAGGAATACCTCTTCTATCGCCGTGCATTCCGAAAACGCAAAGTCGTCGATTTCCGTCACCCCTTCGGGAATATGCACGGAACGGATATTTTTACACCCGGAAAAGACCTCTCTCTTTATCTCCGTCACGCCCTCGGGAATGACGAGATCGGTCACTTCCTTTCCGCCGACATACAGATTCCAATCGTCCGCAATCCCCCACGTCACAGACACCCGCGACCAGGCGGCAAGATCGGAAATATGCGCCTTTATCCCCGCCGCCCCGTAAAAAACATTCGCGTCGAGCAAAACGAGGCTCGCGGGGAGGAATACCTCTTCCAGCGCCGTACATTCCGAAAACGCAAAGCCGTCGATTTCCGTCACCCCTTCGGGAATATGCACGGAACGAAGGCTCGCGCAACCCGCAAACGCATAGTCTCCCACCTTCGTCACCCCCTCGGGAAGGACGAGATCGGTCACTTTCTCCCCGCCGACGTACAATTCCCAGCCGTCCGAAAATGTTGAGTAATTGTTCGGATCCGCCCAAGCGTTGAGCCATACGGAGAGATCGGGGACGTCCACTTCCAGCCCCGGGCAGCCCGAGAACGCCCCGTCCCCGATCGATTGCAAGCTCGCGGGAAGGGCGATCCGTTCCAGAGCCGAACAGCCGGAAAAGGCCTTCCTGCCGATTTCCGTCACCCCTTCGGGGATGCGGACGGACTTTATCCCCGCACAGCCCGAAAAGGTAACGCTCTCGATTTTCGTCACCCCTTCGGAAATAATGACGGATTCTATCCCCGTGCAAAGCGCGAACGCATACCTGCTCCCTTTCTCCGCCTCAGCGGAGAAAACGAGCTCGGTCAGTTTTTCGCCGCCGACGTACAATTCCCAACTGTTTTGCATCCAGGACGCGCGCTCTGTTTTCAGCCAGCCGGAAAGGCTCGGAACATCTATTTTCAGACCCTCCGGCGTCTCGTAAAAGACCTCATATCCGAGCGATTGCAGCGTTTCGGGCAAAACCACTTCCTGCAGGTTTTTACAGCCCGAAAACGCGCCGTTCCCGATCGAAGTCACCCCTTCGGAAACGGTTACGGAATGGAGGCTGACGCAGCCCCCAAAAGTATATGCGCCGACCGAAGTCATCCCCGCGGGCAGGACGAGATCGCCCGCCTCTTCGCCGTCCAAATACAGCCGCCAGCCCTCCGCAAGCCACCCCGCGCGCTCTGCGCCCAGCCAGGCGGCAAAATCGGAGATATGTATTTCAAATTCCTCCGCGCCGTAGCGGAAGCAGTTCGAGCCGATAAATTGCAGGCTCGCGGGCAGTTCCGCGCGCCGCAAAGCGGAACAATACGCAAACGCCAAATCGCCGATCGAACGCAGTCCGTCCGGGAGGATCACTTCCGAAAGCGCCTTACACTTCCCGAACGCCTTGTTCCCGATCTCTTCCACCCCGTCGGGAAGGACGACCTTTTTCAGATCGGCGATCCCGTAAAACGCCCACGCCCGCACCTTTGTCACGTCTGCGGGCAGGACGAGTTCTTCGCCGAGCGGTTCGCCGCCGACGTACAGTTCCGCGATGCCGCCGAACGGTCCCGTCCCGAATATATCATCGTCGACTTCCAGCGAGCACCACGCATTCAGATCGTCTATATAGATGTCTTTCCCCTCTCCTCTCTCGTTCGGGGAAAAGGCGTTCTCCCCCACCGCCGCCACGTTTTTGCCGAGCACGACCGTCTTGATCTGCGTGCAACCGTCAAAGGTCTGGGCGGGGATTTCCGTTATCCCGTCCCCCGTCTCTATCCGCGCCAGCGACGCGCAGTCGGAAAAAGCGCCCGTTCCCAAAGAGGTCAGGCTGTCGGGGAAGCGGACGGAAGCGAGTTTCAAACACCCCTCAAACGCCCCGAGTCCGATGCTCTCCAGCCCTTCGGGCAGCGTCGCCGTCTGCAATTCTTCACATCCCGAAAAGGCCAAATCGCCGATCGATTTTATCCCCGCGGACAAATCTATGCCCTGCAGCTTTTCACATCCCGAAAAGGCAGACCGCCCGATCTCCGTCACGGCAGAACCCGCCGCGCGCACGCTCTCTATAGACGCGCAATTATAAAACGCGTATTCGCGGATACGTTCCGTGTCCTCGGGGAGATTGAGTTCGCGGAGCGGCTCGCCGTCGATATACAGCGCGAATCCCTCCTCAAACAACGGATCCCCCCAGGAAAATCCCTTCTCTACCTCCAATTCCAGCCACATCTGCAAAGCGTTTTCGCCGCGCAGATACACGTTCCTCTGCGCAGAACCGCCGCCAAACGCGCGTTTGCCGATCTTTTTCAATCCGCCGCCCAGGACGATCTCCGTCAGATTTTCACACCCGTTAAACGCATATTCGCCGATCTCCCGCACGCCGTCGCCGATAACGACCTCCCGCAGGGCTTTGCAGTCGTAAAACGCATAGCTCCCTATCTCCGTCACGCCGTCCCCGATCGCGATCTCCCGCAGGGAGCGGCATTCAAGAAACACACCCCGCTCGATCTTTGTCACGCCGGCGGGAAGATTTATGCTCTCCAGCGCTTCGCATCCCGAAAAGGCCGAAGCCCCGATCTCTTCCACACCTTCGGGAATGTAGATGCTCCGCAGCGCTTTACAGTACGAGAACCCCGTCTCGCCGATTTTTTTCAGGCTGTCCGGAATGATGACCGTTTCCACCGAATCTTCCCCATAAAACGCCCCCTCGCATATCTCCTCCACCCCTTCGGGGATGACGACGGTTTTCACGTTCTCAACTCCGTCCTTGAACCCCGCCACGATCTTCCCCGTTTCGTCAAATTCCAAAAAGTCTGCGCTGTCCGGCATCCGCTCGAATTTTGCCGTACAGACGACATCCCTTTCGGGCATGGAAAAGGTATATTCGGCGTCGTCGGAAACCGAAACGCCGTTTTCAAACCAGCCGATAAACACGTACCCCGGATCGGGCTTCGCCGTAAACGTCACCTCTTCGCCCGCGGCATATACGCCGCTTCCCAAGGCTTCCCCGTGTTCCTCCGCCTCCGCCGTCGCCGCAAACCCCGCCGCGGGAAAATCGCTCTCGCCGCTCCCCTGGGTATCGCTTTCGCCCGGATTTTCGTCCGACTGACCGGGCGAACTGTCCGAACCGCCGTCCGACGCCGTGCTTTCGACCGCCGAACCGCCCGAACCGCCGTTTTCGCCGCCCTCCCCTCCGCAGGCGGTAAAGGCAAACGCGCCCGAAAGCGCGATCGTCAGGCACAGCGCACCCAATACTTTTTTGAAAATTTTGACTTTCATATCCGCTTCTCCTTTTCCGGAACTCCGACGGCGCCCTGCCCCCGTAATCCGTCAATCAAATCCAATCCGCCTTTTCGCCGCCGGACTTCCGCACGGCTTCGCCCGGCAATCTCCCTTCTTACGCCGGAACCCATTTGGCATATAATTTGGTTTCGACGAATTCCGCATTGCCCTCTTCGTCCTGTTTCGCTTCCGGCAATTTGTCTTCGTCAAAATTCCAGGCGTTGATGCACTCCGGCTCCTTATACCATCCGCCGAACGTATATCCCTCTCTCTTCGGCTCGTACGGCGTATTTTCTATTTTTCCGCCGTATCCGAAATCATTGATAAAGAAATATCCGTCGTTTGGTGCTCCTTCATAATTGAATAGATATGATGTGTTGGTCACTTGTAACTGAAATTCAAAGCATCCTATATATTCATTATTTCTCCGATACTCTTGCCGTATCATACATCTATATTTTCCTTCCTTAAAAGTGAAAAACTTTGCATTATGATCATCCTCCATAAACTCAGAAATTTCCTCTAGACATTTATTATACAACTTTTCTCTGACAAAAAAATCGCCTGATACAATTTCAGCATTGGACAAAAAATATAAATCATCGGCTCTGCTGATAAAACTCCACAATCCAAAACCATCCGAAGTATAAAACTGCTGCGTTAAACTTTTTGATCCTATCGGCTGCGACCAATCAAAATAATCCGCATCACAGTTATAAGGAAAATAAACTCTTTTTACATCGTCCAAATACAGATGATAATACCTCTCATGTCCGCCCCCAATCGTAGAAGGCGGAGTATACCGAGTATTATAGCTCACGATCTCTTTGCCTTGATAATGCGACGGCACATACACCATTTCCGGCAGATTTTCTTCTTCTCCGATTATGATATAACTTTTTTCCCCTCCGTAATAGTGAAACAGTCCGTCGCTTTCATACTCCAAACCTTCCCGATCTGAAAAAAAGCCGCACCCTGAAAACAGTGCACATACCAGCGCCATAATGCAACTTAACAATATACATCCCGTTTTCTTCTTCAATTTTCTTTCCTCCCATCAATTTTTGTCCGTTTTTTCTATCATTTATCTCCAAAAATTCCGACGTCCCCCCTCCCGCCGTTCTCCCCGAAAATTTATCTTCGTATTTTTTCGTACACCTCCGCGGCGAGCCGCGCCCCCGCGATCCCCTCTTCGACGGTGTTGTCCCGCCCGAAGGAAAATCGCACCGAACTCCCCGCTTCCCTTTCGCTCAGCCCCATCGCCAGAAGAACATGGCTGGGTCTGACGGACGAAGCCGCGCAGGCCGCCCCCGCGCTCACCGCGGCGCCGTGCAGGTCCATGGCGGTCAGAAACGCCGCGTTGTCCACGTCCGGGAAAGTCAGATTGACGATGCCGGGCAGAAGTTCCCCCGCCCCGTTCCGCTTCGCCTGCGGACAGCGCGCGGCAAGCTCGGACAAAAAGGCAGCCGACACGGCGCGGATATGCGCGTTGTTCTCCTCCCGCTCCTTCGCCGCCTTCCGATACGCCGCCGAGAGCCCCGCGATCGCGGCGACGTTCCGCGTCCCGCCCCGCAGTCCCCGTTCCTGTTCCCCGCCCGAAATCAGAGGGGGAATCTGTACGCCGCGGCGGATATACAGCGCTCCCGCCCCCTTGGGCCCGAAAAATTTGTGTGCGGAAAAGGCGATCATGTCCGCCCCCCAATCGCTCGCGTCCACGGGCATATAGGGCGCCGCCTGTACGGCGTCCGTAAAGAACAGGCTCCCGTTTTCGCGGGCGAGCCGCGCGCACTCCCGGAAGGGCTGCACCGCCCCCGTCTCGTTGTTCGCCGCCATCACGGCGACCAACCCCACGTCGGGCGAAAGCGCCTCTTTCAGAGCGCTCACCTCAACCCTGCCCCATTCGTTTACGGGCAGATACGCCACGGGAAAGCCCTCTTTTTCCAGCCTTTCGGCGGCGGAAAGGGCGGCGTGGTGTTCGATTGCGGAAATGAGGACGCGGGGTTTGCCGGCTTTCGCCTGCGCGCGCGCTCCGCAAAGGATCGCCCAATTATCCGCCTCCGTCCCGCCCGAAGTGAAATAAATTTCCTCCGGCTTTGCGCCGATGAGGGAAGCAAACAGATCGCGCGCTTCGTCCACGGCGCGCATGGCGGCGCGCCCGTAAGCGTGCAGGGAATCGGGATTCCCGAAATTTTCTTTGAGCAGCGGCAGCATCTTTTCCAGAACTTCGCCGTCGAGCGGCGTCGTCGCCGCATAATCGAAATACAACATACGCCCCTCCCGCGTTTACCCTTCCATTATACCGCGTCCGGGCGCATCTGTCAAGCCCTTGCCCGCAATTTATCCGCCGCAGGACAGACCGCGGGGCGGATCGCAAACCGGATCGCGGAACACGCCGCAAAATACGCGGCGGACAGGCGGCAAATGCGCCGCGTCTCCGCTTCCGCGCTTGCCTTCGCCGGAAAAAAGGTGTATAATAAAAGAGCGGAACCGGCGGCAAAGTCCGCGCCCCGCGCTCCCGCTTTTCAAGGAGGACAACGCATGAAAACGTGTTTTGAAATGCTGAAAGAACTCGAAGAGAAATACCCCCTGTATCTGGAAAGAAAGTCCTTCCGGCAGTTGATGCTGTATATAAGCGGGTACGAAAAATGTCTGGCGGAACTGTTCGGCGGGCGGGAGAAGTCCGTCATCCGTTCCGCCCCGTTCGACGCCTGCGTGCGGGCGTATTTCAAAAAGAGCGTTCAGGAGACGCGCAGCCATCATTGGACGGAAGTGCTGCTGTACGAGAGCCACACGGACGAAAACGCGTTCGACGTGTTTTTCAAGATATTGGACCTCTGTATGCGGCAGAATCCCGACCTTCGGAAAGAGGAAGCTGGGCGGCAGGAAAAATACCGCGCCTTTCAGCTGAATACGGACTTCGAAAAAGTACCGCCCGCAAAAAATTATCGGACGTCCGGCACCCTTCTGGAATTTGCGGAAGCGAAAAAATAGCGCGGGCAGACGGCCCCCACCATGGCTCCCTTGTGCAAAGGGAGCTGTCAGCATAGCTGACTGAGGGATTGTAAGGAGGTTCGTTACATTTTTTCGCGAAAAAAAATGTAACGATGATTCTGCGGAAAGATTATACAGGACAGAAACCGGCGACACGCCGTACGGCTGACTGCCGGTTTCTTTCCTCTCTCGCCTGCGGCTCGTTTCACCTTGTTTCCGTTTTTTACAAGGGCAAAAAGTGCATAACAAGTGACGCCCTTTTTGCGGATTGATTTTCGGCGTTTCGATTTGCTGTATCGAAATCCGGCTTTCTTATCCCCTCCGATGCTACGCACCACCTCCCCTTACCATAAGGGGAGGCATAAGAGGTGCGCGCCACCTCTCCTTACCATAAGGGGAGGCATGATGGGTGGGTGCGACACCCCCTTACCATAAGGCGGGAAAAGGGAGCAAAAACGCAAGCCCGACAATGTATTGCGACGTAGATACGCGTTTCCCCCGAATAAAACAACAAAGCCCTTTCATATAATAGGGGCATGAACGCCCTCTACCTCCTCCTCTTTCTGCTCTCCGGCGCCGTGCTGCTCCTTTCGGACCCCGCCGCCTTTCTCCCCGCCCTGCTGGACGGGGCGAGCCGCGCCGCCGTGCTCAGCGCTTCCCTGCTCGCCTCCTACGCCGTCTGGCTGGGGCTTATGCGGCTTTGGGAGGAGAGCGGCGTCACCCGCGGCATCTCCCGGCTTTTACGCCCCCTTTCCCGCCGGCTCTTCAAGACGGACGACGAAGAGACCCTCTCCGCGATCGGCATGAACTTATCGGCAAACCTGCTGGGCATCGGCTCCGCCGCCACCCCCTACGGCATCCGCGCCGCGGAACTTCTCGAACAGCGGGGCAGCCGTCCCCTCTATTCCTCTTCCATGCTCTTCGTCGTCAACGCCACTTCCCTGCAACTCATCCCCACGTCCGTCATCGCCATGCGCATCGCGGGGGGCAGCGCTTCCGCCGCCGACATCCTCCTCCCCACCTTGCTCACGACGGCGTTTTCCACCCTGCTCGGCGTCCTCCTCACCCGCCTTTTCGTCCGCGAAAAAAAGGCGCACCCGTCCGGGATAAAATTCGACAGAACCGCCAAATCCGCCGCTCGTCGCAGCCCTGCCCCCATCGTCACGGCAAAAGGGAAGCAAATATGAAGGTATTCGCACTGATCATCCCCCTTCTCTTCCTCGCCACCTTCCTCTTTGCCGCCGCCCGCAAAATGCGCGTCTACGACAGCTTTACCGAAGGAGTCAAAGAGGCGTTTCCCCTCGTCCTCTCCGTCTTTCCCTATCTCGCCGCCGTCCTCATGCTCACCTCTCTCTTTACCGTCTCCGGTCTGGACGAAAAACTCCTCCGCCTCCTCTCCCCCCTCTTCCGCGCCCTGGGCATCCCCGCCGAGATCGGACCTCTCGTCCTGGTCAAACCCCTTTCGGGCAGCGGCTCCACCGCCCTGCTCTCCGACATCCTCTCCCGCTACGGCGCCGACAGCTATATTGCCCGCTGCGCCTGCGCCGCCTACGGCTCTTCCGAAACGGTCTTCTACATCGGCGCCGTGTACTTCTCCCGCACCAAGCGCAAAAAGTTCACCGCCGCCCTCCTCATCTCCCTCTTCTCCTACTTCGCCTCCGTCGTCCTCTGCTGCGCCCTCTGCAAGATCCTGTAACCGACCGCCGCCCCCGGCCGTTCCGTCGCGGACGCCCCGGATTTACACGGCTTTTTTCCGTCCGTCCCGCTCCCCGCTCCCTTTGTCCCGTTCCGCCTCTTCCTGCCCCCCGAAGGTCCGTCCCGCGGGGCGTTTTGTCTGTAATTGACAGATATTTGTCAATTAACATTTTATAAATGTGAAAATATTGTGAAAATGTTATATACGAACATTTTTTGCGCAAAACAGGCGGTTATAAAAATTTTTGAAAAAGTTTGAAAAAAGTATTTACTTTTTTGTCGGAATATAGTACAATATGGTTGTAAATCGAACGGGGACATATCTCCGAAGAGATTTACGCGAAAAGAAGCTCATCATTTTCCCCCTTATCATATAGGTAGTTCCCCCGAGGCCGCAAGGTTTCGGGGGAATTATCTTTCCGGAAAATGCCGCGGGCGGCGCCCTTGGGGGCAGATTTCAAGAAACGGGAGGTCGGACATGGATATGCTGATCGTATACGGAAGCTGTTACGGCACGGCGCGGCGGTATGCCGAGAAGTTCGCGGAGATGACGGGCGGACGGGCGTACCCGTACGACGCGCGGGAGCTGCCCCAGGCGGATACAGTCGTCTGTTTCTGCGCGATGTACGCGGGCGGCCTGAAAGGGCTGAAACGGACGGCGAAACGGATTTGCGCAGAGAAGACGTCCGTCTTTGCCGTCGTCACGGTGGGGCTTGCCGATCCCGACGACAGGGAAAACCGCAGCCGGCTGCAAAACGCGGCGGAAACGGCGGTTCCCGAAGCGCTGCGCGCAAAACTGAAAGTCTTTCACCTGCGCGGCGGCATCGATTATGCGCGCCTTTCCTCCGGGCATAAACTTCTGATGAAACTGCTGTACGCCAAAGAGAGCAAAATTCCCGAGCCGCAGAGAAACGCGGAGACGCGCGCCTTTCTGGAAACATACGGAAAGAAAGCCGACTTCACCGATTTCGGACGGCTTGAGGATATCTTATATAATATCACCCGGCAATAACTTTTGCTCTGTTGTTTTATTCGGGCAAAACGCGTATCTGCGGCGCACTCCATTATCGCCTTTACGGGTTTCTCGGGTCATTTACTCCCGGGTAAACTCCCTTCGGACTTCCGCAGACGATGCGTTTTGTCTGTAAAAGTCCGAATTCAATACAAAAGCAAATGCTTCCCCGCGATGCAAAGATAGGCAAAATTTACGAGAAAGTCGGCGGAGAGCAGAACGAGAAAAAGGATCGCCGCGGCTTTTGCCGCCCGCGGCGGTATCCGGTCGACCAGCTTTTCCAGAAGCGGCCAGAGGATGCTCATCGCCGCCGTGATGACGGCGCCCCAGATGAGGGTCATTTCCAGACAGACATACCCGAAAAGGTCGTAGGTATGATGGCTGTAATCCCATAAGACCACGCCGAACGCCTTATCGAAAAACAGCGCCGTGAAAAATTCGGCGATCGTCGGAATGAGGGCGGCGAGGACAAAATAGACAAGATACAGACCGACATAAGCAGCCGCCCGCGGAAAGGCGGACAGCCTTTTTGCCGCCGCAAACAACGGCCGCAGCCTGCCCCCGGTCGGCGTGCCGATCAGCAGATACACCGCCAGAATGCTGCCGCCGTAGATCGGGCAGAGAGGCAGCGACAAAAATCCCCTGTCCGCAAAATCGTGCCGGTCCGCCAAAAAATAAATCGTCTCCATGCACCATCCGATAAAGGACACCAGCATGAAGATGATGACCAGATAAAAAAATCTCCCCTCTTTTCTTTCCCTTTTTGCCCCTTTCATAGCGTCGGTCTTATTATACTTCAACCGACATCAATTATACCGATTTATGCCGACTTTATACCGATTTATACCGACTTGCACCGACCGTCCGCCGTGCCCTTCACGCCTTCGGCAGTCTGTCCCGCGCTCCGCCCCGCCGCCGATTTTACATCGATCGCTTACACCGCGCCCGGTTTTCGCCCGAATCGCATATATTAAAAAGAAAAATAAATATCCGGATTCAACGGGAACAAAAGCGCTTTCGCTTTCCCGTGAACAGAAAGGTCGGAAGGTTTCGGCCTTTTTTCAAAATATGCGGTCAGTTCGATTCTTCCGCCGTTTTCTTCCGTAAATTCCGCCAAAGCCCGGAGATTTTTCTCTATCGGCGCAAATTTCTCCACGATAAATCCGGAAAATTCGTCGCTTTCCCCTTCAAAATCGAAGCGGCAGCGGGAAGCGTCGTAAATTTTCTCCTTTTTCAAACGGTATTTTTCCCCTTTCCGGCATAATGTGACCGCCGGCAGAGCTGCTATTTCGGGAATTCTGCCGATATCCGTATCGTTTTCAAAAATCACGTCCATGACCAAATGTATTTTCGCTTTTTTCATCGCTCATTTGCTCCCGGATTTTCCTTTTTATTTCTTTGCGGCAAAATCAATTTTCGGACGGAAAAATCCGATTTTTTCTTTGATTTCATCCGCAAGGGAAAGTATTTCGTCCCAACTTCCGTCCTTTACCGATTCCGGATTCCAAAACCGGGTGTTTTCCATCTTCCGGAATTCTTCCCGCAGCAACAGCGATTTTTCGTACGCCTCCGCGTCGATCCATCCGTTTTCCAACAGCGGCGCCAACGCATTTTTATGCAGAAAAGACACGCTGTCCCCGTCAAATTCTTCCAACAGCGTCCAGGAAATTTCCTCCTCATCGCACCCCTTCAAAAAACTGCCGCAATGGGACAGAGTTTCCAGATAATATTCATATCTCTCTTTCAGATCCATCTTCCTGGCATCCTCCCCGCTCCGCTCCGTTTACGGCAAATCCTCCCGATAGTGCCGATCCAAATGGGACAGCATATGTCCAACCTCCTGAAGCCTGTCCCAAATCTCCGGATTTTTATTTCGGTCCGGCTTCGACGTACACGGCCACGAATCTATTATATAATAGTAAGATCCCAATTGATTCCGCCTATATTTCAGCGGCAACGTCTCCGTCTCCGCCTGTTGCAATAATTTCTCCATTTCCGGGATCATGTATTTTTGTAACTGCTTTGCGCAACCATCCAAATCCCACGATTCCAACTGTTTTTTAACCGCCGCATCGATCGTTTTCAGATAGGCTGCCAATTCCTCCATCTTTGCCTTAGTCTGCGCGACGTCCTCTTTGAAATCCTCCAATGTATATGGCGTCCGCGGCGGCTCCGGCTGGGAAGGCGGAAGGGTATCCGCAGCGGAATTGTCCGAAGCCGGATGGTTCGGTTCGGATTTTTCTTTTCCGGCCTTTTTCATGTCGGCGATAAGCCGCTCCGAATTAAAAATCTGTGCCAGTATCAAAAAAGTAAATCCCACCCCTCCGAGTAGCTTCCCGACCGCCCGATCCCAAAAGAAAAACGGAATCAGACAAATCGCCGCCGCGCAGCAAACAATCATTGCTTTTTTCCACATACCTCTTTTCTCCCGTCCGTTTGCGCCCTGCATTTTGCCGATACCGACAATACCTTTATCGTAAGTATAGCAAATTTCTTGCGTTTTGTCAATATCTTCCTCTGAAACAATCCCGTCGGCATTTCCCACGCTTTTAAGAATTTACCGTCGTCTCAACCCTGCCCGCCCCGTTTCGGTTTTCCCTATCGAAAACGAACTTTCTTATCCCCTCCGGTGCTTCGCACCACCTCCCCTTACCATAAGGGGAGGCATAAAGCCGGGTTTCGTTGCTTTTCTTTTGCTTGCAAAACAAAAGCAACGAGTGACTTGCGGAAAATTTTAACGGAGAGACAACCGCGTGCGCGCGGAGCGCTGCTCCGTTAAATCGCGGTTTTCCCTCCCTCTTTGCCCCGTTGGGGCAAAGTTCCCTTCCTTTCCTGCTCGGCACTCCGCGCCGAGTAAGGGCAAAAAGTGCATAACAAGTGACGCCCTTTTTGCGGATTGATTTCCGGCGTTTCGATTGGCTGTATCGAAAGCCGACTTTCTTATCCCCTCCGTCACTCCGTGCCACCTCCCCTTACCATAAGGGGAGGCATGGGAATGGGGCACCCCTTCCCTTACCATAAGAGGAGGCATAGAAAGAGGGTGCGACACCCTCCTATCATCAGGAGAGGCATGAGAATGAGGTGTGCCGCCACCTTACCATAAGGGAAGGCATAGAGGAGAGCGCCGCTCCCGGCATAAGGAAGGCGGGAAAAATGTGCCGCCTTGATCAAAAGGAGAGAAAGGAGAGGAAAGGCGCCGCTCTTTGCCGTGCGGAAAGGCGCAAAGGCTCGGCAGGCCGCGGAAATTTTGTCCGAAAGAAGCGCATAAACGCTTGCTTTTCCCGCGCGATCGGCTATAATATTGTATGAATTTTTGGCAAGAGGAACTCCCCCGATGAAAGACAGGCAAACAAAGGCACACGACTCCGGCTATCTCGGCACCGACGCCCCCTGGAGGGCGGTACTCCGGCTGGCGATCCCCTCCATGCTGGCGCAGTTCGTCAACGTTCTGTACAGCATCGTCGACCGCATCTATATCGGCCACATGGAAGGAGTGGGCAAAGAGGCGCTGGCGGGCGTGGGCATCTGCGGGCCCCTGGTCACGCTGCTCTCCTCCTTCGGCACCTGGGTAGGGCTGGGCGGCTCGCCCGCGATGTCCATCAAAATGGGGGAAAAGGACACCGACGGCGCGCAGAAAATCCTTTCCAACGGCGCCCTGCTGCTCGCGGTGATGTCCGTGCTGCTCACGGGCGCCGCCTTCGCCTTCCGCACCCCCTTGCTGCGGCTGTTCGGCGCGGGCGGAAACAGCGCCCAATATACCTACGAATATTTCTCCTGGTATGCGGCGGGAACGGTGTTCGCAGTGATGACGACGGGTCTGAACGCCTATATCGTCGGCCAGGGGCACGGCAAGGCGGGCATGGCGACGGTGTGCATCGGCGCGGTGGCGAACATCGCGCTCGATCCCCTCTTCATCTATGCGTTCGACATGGGCGTCGCGGGCGCGGCGATCGCGACCGTCATCTCCCAGGCGCTGTCCGCCGCCTTCACGGTGCTTTTCCTGGTCGGAAAGCGGGCGGAAGTCAAGCTCCGCATCGGCGGATACAATCGGAAGACGATGGGAAAAATCCTTGCGCTCGGGCTTTCCCCCTTCCTCATCATCGCCACCGATTCGGTCATGATTCTGGCGCTCAACGCCGTCCTGCGCGCCTACGGCGGGGAACGGGCGGACGAACTCATCTCCGCGGCGACCATCATGCTCTCGTTCATGCAGATCATAACGCTGCCGATGGGCGGCATTTCGGGGGGCACGCAGCCGGCGCTCTCCTATAACTACGGCGCCAACAACCCCGCGCGGGTGAAAAAGTGCGAATGGTGGATTCTCGGGCTGTGCGTCCTGTTCGCCGCGGCGATGTTTCTCGTGGCGCGCTTCGGCGCGGGCGGGATCGTGTCCCTGTTCACGTCGGATGCGGCGCTCAAAGAGGAAAGCATGCGCTTTATCCGCATCTATACGCTGATGATCATCCCGCTCGCCTTCCAGTACGCGCTGGTGGACGGACTGACGGCGCTGGGCATCGCGCCCGTCGCCATCACCCTTTCCCTCTTCCGCAAAATCGCCCTCATGCTCACCCTCACCCTGCTTCTGCCCCGGTTTTTCGGCGCGGAGGCGGCGCTCTGGGCGGAACCGATCGCCGATCTCGTCGGCGGCGCCCTTTCGACGATCGTCTTTTTCTCCCTCATCGGCAAGATCCTGAAAAAGCGGGACCGCGAAGTCCGCAGCCACCTTTCTTCGCAGCCGCTCACCGAACAGACCCGCCAAAATATAGAATGATTGCGCCCGCGGCGCCGGTTTTGTTCCTGCTTGTCCTTTGCGAAATATCCGGACTTTCTTATCCCCTCCGTCACTTTGTGACACCTCCCCTTACCATAAGGGGAGGTTCCTTTTACTTGGCTCCCTTGTGCAAAGGGAGCTGTCAGCGTAGCTGACTGAGGGATTGTCGGCTTTGCTTCCGGGCAAAACCGCCGCCCAAAAATCCCGGAAATTTGTCTTTTTCGGACACGAAGAACAAGAAAGGAGCGTTTCGCGCTCTTTTTTTGTTGCGTTCGTCGCAACCCTGCTCCCTGCATTTTGACAAATTTCAAATTTTTCCGAAAAATTTTCCAAAACCCCCTTGAAAAATCCCGCGGGATATATTATAATTATAACGGAACGCCGCTCCAAAACAAGGCGCGCTCCGAAAAAAACAAATAGGGGGACTACCACTATGAGCATCTCGGGCGAAAACATCCGCAACATTGCGGTCATCGGACACAGCGGGGAGGGCAAGACCACCCTTTGCGAAGCCATGCTGTTCAACGGCGGCGCCACCGACCGTCAGGGGAAAGTCGCGGACGGGACGACGGTCACCGACTTCGACGACATGGAAAAGGCGAAGAAGATGTCCATCTACACCGCCTGCGCCTGCCTGATGTGGAAGGACGTCAAGATCAACCTTCTCGACCTGCCCGGCTTCTACGATTTCGAAGGGGAACGGCACGAAGGTCTGCGCGCGGCGGGCGGAGCGCTGCTCGTCATCGGCGCCAACGGCGTGCTGCCCATCGGCGCGGAGAGCGTCGTGGACTACTGCCTGCGGCTCGGCAAGCCCCTCATCATCTTCATCAACGGCATGGACAAGGAAAACGCCGACTATCCCGGCACGGTGCGGGCGCTGCGCGAAAAGTACGCGGGCAAGCTCGCTCCTATTCAGATCCCCATTATGGAAGGGGGCAAGATGCAGGGCTGCGTCAACGTCCTGCAGGAAAAGGCATACCGCTTCACGCCGGGCGGCGCGGAGGAAATCCCCATACCCGACAACCTCAAAGGTCAGGTCGAAGAGATGCAGGCGAGCCTGATGGAGACCGCCGCCGAAAACGACGAAGTGCTGCTCGACAAATATTTCGAAGACGGCTCCCTTTCGCGGGAGGACACCATCCACGGCATCCGCTTAGGGATCGCCTCCGTGAACACCATCCCCGTCATGGCGGGATCGGCGCTGCAAAACCGCGGCGTCATCAACCTCCTGAACGAGATCGTCACATACATGCCCCAGGCAAACGAGCGCGTCAACACGCTCGCCACCGACCTTGCGGCGGACAAAGTCGTCAACATTCTGCCCGAAGAGGACGAACCTCTCGCCGCGCAGGTGTTCAAGACGGTCATCGACCCCTATTCGGGCAAGCTCAGCTATCTGAAAGTGTTCCGCGGCAAGCTGAAAAGCGGCTCCACCGTCTGGAACGCCAACGCCGAAAAGGAAGAGCGAATCGGCCAGATCTATCTGTTGAAGGGCAAAAAGACGGAGCCGGTCTCCGAACTTGCGGCGGGCGACATCGGCGCGGTCAACAAACTCAGCGTGACCTCCACCTGCGACACCCTCTGCGACCCCGCGGCGAAAGTCCGCTTCGACCCCATCCGCTTCCCCAAGCCCACCCTGTTCATGGCGGTGTCCGCCGAGAAGAAGGGGGAGGAAGACAAGGTGTTTGCGGGGCTGAACAAGCTCGCGGAAGAGGACTACACCTTCTCCGTGGAGAAGAACGCCGAGACGGGCGAGATCCTCATCGGCGGGCAGGGGGACACCCAGCTCGAAATTCTCGCCAGGAAGGTCAAGGCGCGCTACGGCGTGGACGTCAAGCTCTCCGAGCCCAAGATCGCCTACCGCGAGACCATCCGCTCCACCGCCGAAGCGGAAGGCAAATACAAGAAACAGACGGGCGGACACGGGCAGTACGGCCACTGCAAGATCCGCTTCGAACCCTGCGAAGAACCCTTCGTCTTCGAAGAAGAGGTCGTCGGCGGCGCGGTGCCCAAACAGTACTTCCCCGCCGTGGAAAAGGGGCTGCGCGAAAGCCTCTCCTCCGGCCCCATCGCCGGCTATCCCGTCACGGGCGTGAAGGCGGTGCTGTACGACGGCAGCTATCACGAAGTGGACAGCTCGGAAATGGCGTTCAAAGCGGCGGCGTCGCTCGCCTTCAAAGAGGGGCTGAAAAACGCCTCCCCCGTCCTGCTCGAACCCGTCTACCGCCTGAAAATCGCCGTTCCCGGCGACTATCTCGGCGACGTCATGGGCGACATCAACAAGCGCCGCGGCAGGATCATGGGCACCTCCACGGAGGGCGAACTCACCGTCGTCACGGCGGAAGTCCCGCAGGCGGAAATCAAGACGTACACCACCGAACTCCGCTCCCTCACGCGCGGCAGCGGCAGATTCGTCGCCGAATTCCTCGATTACGAAGAAGTGCCGCCCATGTACAAGGACAAGATCGTCCAGGCGGCGCTGGCGGCGAAGAAAGACTGACTTTTCACCGAAAGCAACCCGCGGTTGTTAAAGCCTTTGCGTGCCGCGGCAAGCGGGCGGGATTTTCCGGGTTCCCCCTCCGGAAAATCCCGTTTTTTCGACATCCTCCGGCACTTTTTATGCAAAATGCCGCATAAATTCTTGCCTGTTTTTTGCGATTGTGATATACTTGGTATATATGAAGCGGGAAACCTATCGAAAATTATACGCCCGTCAGGCGGCGTTCTATAAAGCGCACCCCCGCGCCATGAAGGCGCTGATCTTCGCCAATTTCGCCCTCACCGCCGCCGTGTTCGCCGCCTATGCGCTGCTGTGCGCCTTCGGCTTTATCGGCGGCTCGCTCGCGGACGTCCTCCGCATCGTCGGCGTCCCCCTTTTATGCCTTCTGACGGTGTCGGCGCTGCGCAACCTCATCAACCGCAAGCGCCCCTACGAATGCGCGGACATCCGGCCGCTGCTGCACAAAAACAAGTCGGGACGATCTTTCCCCAGCCGTCACGTCGCTTCGGCATTCGTCATCGGCACGGTGCTGCTGCGGTATGCGGTCTGGGGCGGGATCCCCGTCCTCGCCGCAGGGCTTATACTCGGCTACATACGCTTTGCCGCGGGGCTGCACTACCCCTCCGATCTCGCCGCCGGCGCTCTGATCGGCGCCCTGTTCGGCTTGCTCGCCTTTCTCTGACCCTTTTTCCGCTCCCCGCCTGCGGGGAGCGCTTTTTATTTTGCCCGAACGCCTTTCGCGGCCGCGCCCCGTTCCCGCCAAAGCACCCCGGGTTTTGCTTCCCGCCGCGCGGACTTTGCCCGCCCTTTTGCGCCCGATTTTCGGAAAAAATTTGCGCTCGCCAAAACCCTGCCCCGCCCTTACAATCCCTCAGTCATGCTTCGCATGACAGCTCCCTTTGCACAAGGGAGCCATATTAGGTGGCTTGCGTCGCCGCCCCTTGCACAAGAAAGCCACGGTATGGGGCGGCTGTCACGCCCTCCTCTCATGCCTCCCCTTTTGGAAAGGGGAGGTGTCGTCCCACCAACCATGCCTCCCCTTATGGTAAGGGGAGGTGTCGCCCCACCAACCATGCCTCCCCTTATGGTAAGGGGAGGTGGTGCAAAGCACCGGAGGGGATAAGAAAGTCTGCTTTCGATAACAACAAATCGGAAATCGAACAGACAATCCCTCAGTCAGCTTCGCTGACAGCTCCCTTTGCACAAGGGAGCCATGGTTGGGGGTGCGCTGTCACTCTTTGCACAAGGGAGCCATGGTATAGGGCGACATTTCGCCCCCTTCCTTGCACAAGGGAGCCATCGTATAAAAAACGATGCAAAGGCAAAAATCAAGGCCTCTTTTGCGGGGTCGGACGGCGAAAACGGTTGACTTTTTCGGCGCGCGCCTATATAATAGACGGGAAAGAGGGCAAAAAGCCCCCCCGCAGCCGGGCGTTCCGGCGGGACAAAGAGCAAAAGCCGGAAGACAAACGCCCGAAAGACGAAAACAGGCAAAAAGAGAATAAAGACAAGAAAAAAGGTGAAGTCTATGAAAGAATATACCAGCGAAAATCTCCGCGACATGTATCTGAACTTCTTCAAAGAACGGGGGCACAAGGTGATCCCTTCGGCGTCCCTCATCCCCGAAAACGACCCGACGGTTTTGTTCACGACGGCGGGGATGCACCCGCTCGTGCCCTATCTCTTAGGCGAGAAGCATCCCGCGGGCAAGCGGCTGACCGACGTGCAGAAATGCGTCCGCACGGGCGACATCGACGACGTGGGCGACGAGCGGCACTGCACTTTTTTCGAGATGCTCGGCAACTGGTCGCTGGGGGACTATTTCAAAAAGGAGATGATTCCCTGGAGCTACGAATTTCTGACGGGGAAGGACTATCTCGACATCCCCGCGGACAAGATCGCCGTGACGGTGTTCGGCGGGGACGACAGCCTGCCCCGCGACGACGAAGCGGCCGAGCTTTGGGAGCAGGCGGGCATCAAAAAGGAAAACATCTATTTCATGCCCCGCGAAAACAACTGGTGGGGTCCCGCGGGCACGACGGGCCCGTGCGGCACGGACACCGAGATGTTCGTCATCCGCAAGCCCAAGTGCGGGCCGAACTGCAACCCCGATTGCAGCTGCGGGGCGTTCCTGGAAATCTGGAACGACGTCTTCATGCGCTTCAACAAGCAGGCGGACGGGACGTACACCGAACTCAGCCAGAAAAACGTGGATACGGGCATGGGCCTGGAGCGGGCGCTCTGCGTTCTGAACAATAAAGCCAGCGTGTACGAGACGGACATCTTCGAAAACGCGATCGCGAAAATCGAGGAGCTGACGGGCAGAAAATACGGCGCGGACGAAGAGACGACGCGGGCGTTCCGGGTGCTTCTGGATCACGTGCGCACGGCGGCATTCATGATCGGCGACGAGAAGGGCATCGTCCCCTCCAACACCGACCAGGGGTATATCCTGCGCCGGATCATCCGCCGCGCGGTGCGGTACGGGCGGAAGATCGACCTGCCCGAAGGCAGCCTTGCCGCGATCGCGGAGACCTTCGTCGAAAAGTACAAGGCCGTGTACCCCGAACTCGACGCCAACCGCGCCCGCATCGCCGAAGAGCTGGGCAAAGAAGAGGCGAAATTCTCCAAGACCTTGCAGCAGGGCCTGAAAGAGTTCGAAAAATGCCTGTCGGGCATCGAGCGCAAAAACGCCTTCATGTCCCAGAAAGACCCCGCCTACGTGCCCGAAAAGGTGATCGGCGGCAAACAGGCGTTCCACCTGTACGACACTTACGGCTTCCCCGTGGAGATCACGCAGGAAATGGCGAAGGAACGGGGCTACGGCGTGGACATCGCCGGCTACAACGCGGCGTTCGAAGAACACCAGAGCAAGAGCAAGGCGGGCAGCGAGCAGAAATTCGCCTGCGGTCTCGCCGATCATAAGGAAGAGACCACCCGGCTGCACACGGCAACCCACCTCCTGCACGCGGCGCTCAAAAAGGTGCTGGGCGAAGAGGTCAACCAGCGCGGCTCCAACATCACGGAGGAGCGGCTGCGCTTCGACTTCAATTTCGACCGCCCCATGACCAAGGAGGAGATCGGGGAAGTGGAGGATCTCGTCAACGAGAAGATCCGGGAAAACATCCCCGTGGTGATGAAGGAAATGACGCTGGAAGAGGCGAAGTCGGAACATTTCACCGGCTTGTTCGAAAGCAAGTACGGCGAACGGGTCAAGACGTATTCGGTGGGCGATTTTTCGCGGGAGATCTGCGGCGGCCCGCATGCGGCGACGACGGGCGAACTCGGGAAATTCCGAATCGTGAAAGAGCAGAGCTGCGCCGCCGGCGTGCGCCGCATCAAGGCGGTTCTGGAGCACTGACGGGCTGCCTTATATAACGGTATCTTATAACAAACGAATCTATGGGCGGCGCGCCGTGCTGTTGCACGGCGCGCCGTTTTTCAAACGCGATTTTATCCCCCTCCCCTATACGGGTGTGGGCAGCGCCCGCGAAAAAACCATTGCCGTAAGGCGTAACCCATCCCCCAAGCAAAACGCAGTTTTGCGCAATTCGGGTCAAGGGACGATGTCCCTTGCGGGTGCAGGGCAGAGCCCGCAATCTTTTACCGCGTCAGCGGTCAGCGCCGACAGGCGCAATTTATTCCCCCATAAGCAAGTCGCAGACTTGCGCCCCATTGCCGTCAGGCAATCAAACGCCGCCAGGCAATCAAACGCCGCCAGGCAATCAAACGCCGCCAGGCGTAATCCATCCCTCCAAGCAAAACGCAGTTTTGCGCCTTACCGCGCAGCGGTCAACGCGGCTATGCCGCGCAACTTTTCCACCCCGAACACGCCCCCGCCGCAAGGCGATCGGCGCCGACAGCCCCCCGCGCCCCTCCCGTCAAAAATCCCGCACGCCCCTCTGTAATCCGCCCATGGTTTTTCGCTCGTCAAATCCCTGCCCCGCCCGTTTTTTCCTGTAAAAAAGATTTTACAACTTTTTTGTTTCAAAGACTTGACAGCCCCTTTTTCGCTGTGATACAATATATATGATATTTAGACGATTATCTAAATAAACAAAAATAAGGAGGAAAAAGCATGCGGGACGTATGGGAAGCGATGCGGGACAAGACGCGTCGGGAAATTCTCGCGATGCTGCAAACGGGGGACATGAGCGCGGGGGAAATCGCGGACAGATTCCGCCTGACCAGAGCCACCGTATCCCACCACCTTTCGGTTCTCAAAGCGGCGGGGCTGATCACGGCGGCAAAATACGCGCAAACGGTGGTCTATTCGCTGGACAAAGCGGCGCTCCGCGCCTTTCTGCGTTCGGTAAACGAATTGTTTGCCGGGCAGGATTTTATGGGGAGTGCGGAGCCGCAGGCGGAGAACTCCCCTTTTGCGCTCTCCGGGGAGGAGAGCGCACCGGGCGGCTCGACCAAAACGGCATAACCCGCCCCGCGCCTCTCCCGCGCGATAAAGGGACAAAGACAACGATCGTCCGCCGGAAGAAAAACGCTTCCGGCGGCAGCCGGACAAATCTGCGGCGCGCTTTTGCCGAAAACCTTCGCAGGGCAGCCGCCGGGTTATCCGAGCGTCAAAAAATCATATAAGGAGAACTTATGGAACTGCAACAGACAGCGCCGTTCGAAGAATTCGGAAACGGCACGGCACAACCCCTTCCGTCCGAGCCGGAGAACGTGCTCGTGGCGACAAACCTCAAAAAGACGTTCCGTCTGTCGGCAAAACAGCGGAAAATCGAAAAGACGGCAACGCGCGAAAAGATCGCGGTAAACGGGCTTTCGTTTACGGCGCGCAAAGGGGAGATCTACGGACTTCTCGGCCCCAACGGCGCGGGCAAAACGACGACGCTCCGCATGCTCGCCACCCTCATCCGCCCGGACGAAGGCGACGCCGAAATCGACGGTTATTCCATCGTGCGCGAGCCGGACAAAGTGCGCTCGAAGATCGGATTTCTGACCAGCGAACTCAAACCGGACGAATTTTTCACCCCCAACTACACCTTCGATTTTTTCAGCGAACTGCAAAATATCCCCACCCAGGTAAGGGACGAGCGCAAAAAAATGCTTTTTTCCCGCTTCGGCATCGACAAGTTTGCGGAGACGAAAATCTCCGATCTTTCGACGGGCATGAAGCAGAAGGTCTCCATCGCGATCTCCCTCGTCCACGACCCCGAATTCATCATCTTCGACGAGCCGACCAACGGCCTGGACGTTTTGACGGCGAAATCGGTGACCGACTTTCTGGTGGAACTGAAAGAGCAGGGCAAAACCATTCTCCTGTCCACGCACATCTTTTCGCTCGTCGAGAAGATCTGCGACCGGGTGGGCATCATCATCGACGGGAAGATGGCGGCGGAGGACACGGTGTCGGCGCTGACGAGGGAAAAGAACCTGGAAGACGCCTTTTTCGACATCTATGCGGCGCGCGCCGAAGGGAGGGCGTAAAACATGAAAAACATCTGGACGGTCATGAAAAAGGAGTTTGCCCGCTTTTTCCGGGACAGACGGCTGGTGGTTTCCCTCTTTCTTCCCGGCATCCTCATCTATCTCATCTATTCCCTGCTGGGGTCGGGGTTGATCTCCAATCTCGGCGGCGTGGACGAAAATTACGTGTATCAGGTCTATACGGTCAACATGCCCGATGAATTTGCCGCGCAGTTCGAAGGCGTCAGCTTCATGGAACTGCACGCAATTTCCGCGGAAGAGGCGGACGGCCACAAACAGGCGGTGTCCGACCAGCAGGAAGATCTTCTCGTCATCTTCCCCGCGGACTTCGAAGAGAAGTACGCCGCGGCGGTGGCGGGCGATCCGACGGCGGCGCCCACGGTAGAATTCTTCTATAACACGGTGCGGTCGGAGGGAACGCAGGCGTATTCGCTGTTCGCTTCGGCGATCTCCGATTTGCAGCAGCAGGTCACCCCCTATTTCCTGCCCCTCGTCACCGATCTCGCCACGGACGCGGACGTGACGGGCATGATCTTCTCGATGATCGCGCCCATGCTGGTGCTCATGCTCCTGTTCTCGGGCTGTATGTCGGTGGCACCCGAATCCATCGCGGGCGAAAAGGAACGCGGCACGCTGGCGACCATGCTGGTGACCCCCGTCAGGCGCAGTCACATCGCTGCGGGCAAGATCATCGCCCTCTCCGCCATCTCCCTGCTGAGCGGCATATGCAGCTTTTTGGGCATCATCCTGTCCCTGCCCAAGCTCATGGGCGCGGCGGGAAATCTGAGCGTAGCGGTATATACGGCGGGCGACTACCTGATGATTCTCGGCATCGTGCTGTCCTCCGTGCTCGTGATGGTGGCGCTGGTCTCCATCGTCTCGGCGTTCGCCAAGAGCGTCAAAGAGGCGACGGGCATGATCGGCCCCCTCATGATCCTCGTCATGATTCTGGGCCTCAGCACGATGTTCTCTTCGGGCGCGACGGGCTCTTACCTCTGGTACCTCATCCCGCTGTACAACAGCGCGCGGGCGATGAGCGGCATCTTCTCCTTCCTCGCCTCCCCCGTCGCCGTGCTGATCACGATCGCGGTCAACCTCGTCGTGGCGGCGCTGCTCGCCGTGCTGCTCGCAAAGATGTTCGACAGCGAAAAGATCATGTTCAACAAATAATCGGACGGCTTAAAGCCGTAGACCGGATCGTCTTTCCCGAAATCATCGGACGGATTCAAACGCTCGGACCGATTTTCCGGCGCCTTCCCGCTATCGCGGGAAGGCGTCGTTTTTCCTTTCATCTCACCCCTGCCCCCTTCAAACTCCTTTTTCACTTGCCCCTTGGGACATGAGACGCGAGGCGGGGAAAACCGCAATCGGGCGGCACCCGCCGCGCGCCCGCGGTCGTCCGGCTGTCTCTCCGTCAAATCTTTCCGCAAATGCTCGTCGTTTTCCTTTTGCGGGGCAAAAGAAAAGCAACAAAACCCGACTCCGCGCGGGCGCCGCTTGACACGCATAAAAATATCTGCTATAATGGGGATCGGAGGCAGTAAAAGCCACTCGCCGCAACCCTGCCTGCCTCTTTTCGCGCGGCAGACGACAAAAAAGGAGATCATCATGCAACTCATCGACGCGCGGGACGAAACCCGTCTCGACGCCATCCGGAAACTGTATTTTCAGGCATTCCCCGCCGCCGAGCGCAAGCCCTTTTCCCTCATCCTCAAAAAGCGGGACGAAGGCCGCGCGGAAATCCTCTCCCTCGAAGAATCGGGTTCTTTTTCGGGGCTTGCCGTCACGGTGTTTTCGGGCGATCTCGCGCTTCTGGACTATTTCGCCATCTCGCCCGCCCTGCGGGGTCAGGGCGCGGGCGGAAAGGCGCTCGGCATGCTGCGGGAGCGGTACGCCGGAAAGCGGTTCTTTCTCGAAATCGAAGACCCCTTCGTCCCCAACGACAACCCCGAACAGCGGCAAAAGCGGCGGGCGTTTTACCTGCGCGCCGGCATGACCCCGCTGCCCTTCCGCGTCAACCTCTTCGGGGTGCAGATGGAACTCCTCTCCTTCGGCGCGCCGCTGACGTACGAAGAATACGCGGGTCTGTACGCGGACGCGTTCGGCAACAAAATCCTGGCGCACATTTCCCTTGCGACCGCCGGCTGACCCGCCCCGCGCGCGGCGCGGAAGAAAAGCGGCGCCGTCCCTTTTTATTCCGATTTCATCCGTTTATGCAATAACGGTTATCCACCGGAATGTGGATAAAAAGGGGTTGTCCACAGGAATTTTTCCGACTTTGTGGATAACTTTTCCCCGTTTTACACAAACTATGCGAATCTATTCGGGAAATCGCCCCTATTCGGGATAAATACGGGGTATATTGTGGATAACTCAATCACATTTGTAAAAAAATTGTCATAAAAACGCTGATTTTTCCTGTGGATAACCGAAAAATCAGGTTATAAACCGCCCGTTTTTTCCCGAAAAAGCCCGTATTTTTCCCGATTATCCATCCGAACACCTGTTCGGATTGTCCGTTTTTCAAGTTATCCACAATTGTTTCCCGAAATCATACAAGAATATTTATTCTCAAATATTTAATAAAATACCAACTCGTCATCCGTTGTCCGCACTGAGAAATTGGCTGTTCGGCTTCCGAACTTCTTATCCCCTCCGTCTCGCTCCGCTCGACACCTCCCCTCACATCTCTGTTTCGTTAAATTTTTTCAGAGAAAAATTTAACGAGGGGACTGCGGAAAGATTATATAGGACAGACACCGGCGACACGCCGTGCGGCTGACTGCCGGTTTCTTTCCTCTCTCGCGGCATTGCCGCTCGTTTCACCTTGTTTCCGTTTTCACAAGGGCAAAAAGTGCATAACAAGTGACGCCCTTTTTGCGGATTTACTCTTATCCCCTCCGTCACTTCGTGACACCTCCCCTTACCATAAGGGGAGGCATGGGGTGGGGTGCGACACGCTCCCCTGTCATAAGGAGAGATCTGGGCGGCGCTTTTGCCGCCCCCCCCCATCATGGCTCCCTTGTGCAAAGGGAGGGCGCCCGATATAACGCCCGATATAAAAAAGCCCTCCCGCAGGAGAGCTTTTTGCATAAAGGAAAATCGACGAATCCGACCGACGAAGCGCAGGCGGGCGGCCGGAGTTCAGATCAGCACGCCCAAAAGTTTGGTGAGCGGGTTATCGTTATAGATAAATTTCAGAAACAGCGTTTCGTCGAAGAAGGAAATCATCCCTTCGGAGGGGATGAGCGCCAGAACCGCCAGCACGGCGCAGACGAGAATCGCCGATTTGAGGAAGCCCACCGCGAAGCCGAGAAGTCCGTTCAGCGCCGCCGCCACCGACCAGGAATTGACGATTTTGGTGAGGATCTTTTCCACGATGAAGAGCAGCAGTTTGGCGACGATAAACACGGCGATGCCCGAGATCAGAAGGCCGATAAAGCGCGAAACGACGGGCGCGGCAGCAGCCGCCAGGGTGGTGCCGGGGGCGAGGTCGTTGATCTCGCCGAGATTGTCCGCGATGGCGTCCTTGACAAAGCCGGGCAGGCTGACGTTTTCCAGCGCCGCCGCGATGCCGCCCGCCGAAACATCGGCGTCAAATCCGTTCCAGCCGAGAAACACCTCTTCGAGTTTTCCCGTCAGAGAACCTTCCGCGCCGAACACGGACGAAAGCATTCCCGCCACCGTCGAAGCGAGCGCAAAAGCCAGAATCAGGGCCACCAGGGTTGAGACGAGCCCGAAAAAACACTTTACAAATCCCTTTTTCGCGCCGATCGCCGCCCCCACGAGCAGGAGCAGCGCGCACGCGATGTCCGCGATATATGCGGTGTTGAAGGAAGCCAAAAGACAATCCATACACTACCTCCCGAGTATTTTTGCCGCACGGGCGCCTTTTTAACCCCTCTTTTCCGCTCCCGCTTTTTCTGCGACGGATTTATTATATCACAATTCTTTCCCGATTTCAAGCCTTTGACGCGGGTTGTCCGAAAAATCCGTCCCCGGCGGTATATCCGCGGCAAAAAGGGGAATACTCCTTCCGATAACCTCGTGCCCCGCGCGCCCGCGCCGATAGGGGCACAGACGACGCCGAGGAGGCTCCCCGTGGAATACAGCTTCAATCTCTTCAACAAACTCGCCGCCGACGGCACGACGATGGCGGTCAGCAAATTCTTGCGCGGCGAAGGCGATAAAGGCGACAAAAAGGAGGGCAGAAAAACCGCCCAACCCCGCACCCGCGCCGCAACCCCCTTTGCCGCCGAGCCGTCCGGGCTCCCCGTCATCGTCTGCGTGGGCAGCGATCTCGCCATCGGGGACAGCCTGGGCCCCATCGTCGGCTCCATGCTCCGCTATAAGACGCAGGGGCTGGACGTGTTTCTGTACGGCACCCTGAAAGCGCCCGTGACGGCGAAAGAGGTCAGATACCTGCGCTCCTTTCTCCGCGAGACCCACCGCGGGCGGAAAGTGGTGGCGATCGACGCCGCCGTCGGCAGCGAAGGGGACATCGGGCTCATCAAAATCATCGACGAGCCCCTCCGCCCGGGCGCGGGCGCCAACAAAAAATTGGGCAGCATCGGAGACGTCTCCGTACTCGGCATCGTCGCCGAAAAATCGCTGATGAATTACGGACTCCTCAACACCACCCGCTTAAATCTCGTCTATTCGATGGCGGAGATCATCTCGGACGGACTTTCGGCGCTGCTTTGGGAACTGCACGGCAGCGCGCCCCGGCGGGTGGTTTAAGCGCGGCGCGGCGGGGCGTTCCGGGTCGGACGGACGAGGTTGGCGAGCGGTAAACGCTTACCTGGGCGCCCCGTTTTGTTTTCTGCGCCCCTTTCCGCCTTGCGGAAAGGGGCGTCCGATCTGCCGCCCGCCTTCCGTGCGGAAGGCGGGCGCCCGGACAAATCCGACAAACGGCAGCAAAACGGAAAAAGCGGGAGGGGGATTTCGGGAGGACCGAAAAAGAGGATGCAAAAAGAATTGACACCCGCGCGCGGGATATGCTATAATAGGCGTCACGGAAGGTTTTCGGAGAACACTTCCGAATAAAAAAACCGAGGTACAATTTCATATGCAAAGATTTTTCACTACCCGCAGGCTCTGCCGCGCGGCGGTGATCGCGGCGCTGTATGCGGTCATCGCCATCGTCCAGCCCTACTCTTCCACGCCCGTGCAATGCCGGCTGTCGGAAGCGCTCACGGTGCTGCCCCTCTTCTTTCCGGAAGCGGTACCCGGGCTGTTCATCGGCTGCTTTCTCGCCAACGTCATGAACGGTGCGGCGGACATGATTTTAGGGTCTTTGGCAACCCTCATCGCCGCAACGAGCACCTATTTTATCGGCAGGGCGGTCAGAAACGCCCCCCTGCGCCTGATTCTCGGCATCCTGCCCCCGATCGTCGTCAACGCGCTGCTCGTCCCCGTGGTATTCATCATCAACGGCACGCAGAATTACGCCTATTTCGTCGAAGTCGCCGTCATGGCGGCGGGACAGGCGATCGCGATCGGCGTCTTCGGCACGGCGCTGTATTTCGCGGTGCTGGGCCTGCGGAAAAAGGGAGTGAAAGTATTCTGCGACGATCGGGAAAAACGCGCCTCCGATCAGGCGCCCGACGAAGCGCGCGACGGGACGCCCGAAATGATGCCTGACCCCGCGCGCGTCGCCTCCGAACCCGCGTCCGGAACTTCCGGCGCCGCCTCTGCGGCGGCAGACGGACGGAACGCCGGACCCGCGCAAAAATAAACGGCGTACATATAACTAAACGATAAAAAACCAGCCGACGGCACTCCGACCGTCGGCTTTTTTATTTGTCCTTTTTCTTTTATGCAGAACGGATTTTTTCGCAGCGCGCGGCGGCTTTCCCGGCCGCGCGCCGCACCGAAACCCAAACGCCTTTCCGCACCCAAAAACCCCGAAATTACCGGGATACGGCGATCTCGCCCGGAAGGGCGTCCGCACGGTCCGCTTCGATCAGAAAACACCAGAACGCTACGGCGCAAACGCCGTCATAGTTCTCCCCGTCTTCGACGCCCGGAAATCCCTCTTTCAGTTTCACATTCACCCGCCCGTCCCGGACGCCCGCCGACAGCACGGAAACCTCATAAGAGGCGGAGGGCGACGTATAGTGCACCGCGATCAGCATTTTATCGGCAAAAAACGCCCGCCCGTGCCCGAGCAGCGCCGCCTGCAATTCGGGAAAATTCTCCGTCCATTCCTGCCGCGCATACCCGACCGCGTCCGCGGCAGACCTCAAAATCGCCATGCCGCTCCCTTCGAACATGACGGGATAAGAATAGCTGTCCCTTTTTTCTTCGACCGCGATCTCCGCCCGCAGCTCCCCCGCCGCAGCGCCCGAAACATCTTCCGCACCGGAAGCGTCGGCGCACCCGACAGCCGCAACCCCCAAAACCCCGCACGCAAGCAGGGAAACCCATTTTTTCCGAAGTCCCATATTTTTCTCCTTTTTCCGAAAATGGCGGCAGCAGGGGAGCGACGACCGCAATTTATCGGCGTATTTCTCCCCGCGAAAGGGCGTCCGCCCGCAGAATCCGCCTTTTCCGCTCCTTATGATAAAAGCCGCAAAAGCGCTCCTTGCCTATGCTTTTCCGAAACGGTTCAAAAAATCCCCCGCAAAAGCGGAGGAATTTTTTCAGAATAAATCGGTCAGATCGATGAGGGGCGCGCTCTCGTTTCCGGCGCCGTTTTCATCGTTTTCGTCGTATTCGTCATAATCGCCGCCTTCGTCGTCCGAGTCGAACATCTCGTCCGCGTCCGCAGGCGCCTGCGCGCGCATGCGCTCCTTCCGATCCTCACGCTCGCCCTTTTCGGGGCGGCGCTCCTGTTTATCCGCGGAGCGGGCGGGGGCGGGCTGCGGCGATGCGGTTTTCCGCACGAATTGCAGTTCGTCCACGGGGAAATCCTTGTAGATCATCCCGCCGTCCTTGCCCTCGATCTTCACCTTCACCTGCATTTTCAGCATATTTACGGACACGACCGAGCCCTTGCCGTCGGGCGTCCCCACTTCGGCGCCCACTTTGGGCATCTGCTTGAACGCTTCCGCATAATACTCGCTCTCGTAGCCGAGACAGCACATCAGCCGCCCGCAAAGCCCGCTGATCTTGCCCGGATTGAGGGAAAGCCCCTGCGTCTTCGCCATCTTGATGGTCACCTTTTTGAACTCCGGCATATTCCCCGCGCAACAGCACACTCTGCCGCAGGGCGCGATGCCGCCGAGATACTTCGTCTCATCCCTGGTGCCCACCTGCCGCAGGTCGATGCGGATATGAAAGGCCGCGCCGAGGTCTTTGAGCAGCTCGCGGAAGTCCACCCTGCCGGGGGCGGTGAAGTAAAACACCAGCTTGCTGCCGTCGAAGGTATATTCGCAGTCGATGAGCTTCATTTCCAGCCCCCGCGCCGCGATCTTTTCCTTGCAGATCTGCATCGCTCGCGGGCGTTTCGCGCGGCACTGCTCGTAAAAATCCTTGTCCCGCTGGGTCGCGATGCGGACGATCTGCTTCAAGGGGGGGACGATGTCCTCCTCTTTCACCTCCCGTTCGGGATAAGCCACCCAGGCGTATTCCAGTCCCCGCGCCGTCTCCACGACGACGGGCATATTGTATTCGTATTTGTCGCCGGGACGGGGGGAGAAATAGTACAGCTTCCCGCCGTTCCGAAATTTAATGGCTACTACTTTTTTCATACTTTTTTCCGTATTTTTTCGCTCCCCACCCAACGCTCGATAGATATAAATGAAGGGGGCAGGGGAGTAACGACCGCAATTTCCCGCTTCATTTTCCATCCCGAAGAGGATGGAAAAGGCGAAAAAAAGCGCTTAGAAGTTCTTTTCGAGAATGCCGGAGAGGCAGACTTCCAGACACTGCGGAAACGCCGCATTGAAGCGGATATCCTTTTCCGCCTCCGAAAGCGCCTCCTGCGCCCAGACGAGGGCGCGGACGGTGTAATTGCCGGCGACGGCATACAGCTTTTCCTTTTCCGAGCGGAGCAAAAGGTATTTTTCCGCGCGGTTCCCGCGCCGGGAAGAGCGCTCCACGCCGTTGATGCGCGCCGTTTTGAGGATGAGCGCGTCGCGGAAAATCAGCCGCAGGATGGCGAGAAGTTCCTTTTTATAGGGGGTCTCCCCCACCCGCCGGACGGTCTGGGGAAGCCGGAAGAGATCGGTTTCCGTCAGGGAAAAGGCGTCCGCCAGCAACCGGCCGTAATATCCGCCCTCCAGGATGTTCTGCGCCGAGCCCACCGATCCGCCCGACGCCTCCGCGTAGAGCGCGGGATTGGCGCAGTCGGGATACATACGGGCAAGGCAGGCGGCGACCTCCGCCGACGAAAAGGGCGGGATCTCCAGCTTTTCCGTGCGGGAGAGCACGGTGGGCAGGACGGGGAAAGTCACCGTCGTGCCGAGCAGAAAGCGGACGCCCGCGGGCGGCTCTTCGAGGAGTTTGAGAAGTTTGTTCTGCGCCTGCACGGTCGCGTCCCCGAAATCGGATACGACAAACAGCCGGGAATCGCTCTCCACCGGCTTCAGCGCGCTTTCTTCGCGGATGCGCTCCGCGTCCTCCACCGAAAATTTCTTTCCCTTTTCCGGCAGAAAAATGCAATCGGCGAAATTTTCTTCGTCGATGAGGGCGCAGATACGGTCGTATGCCGCGTCCGTTGTCTGGTTTGTGGCAGGGGCAATCCCCTCTGTTTCGGCTGCCGCGGGGAGAAAGAAAAGTTTAGCAAATTCTCTGAGCGCCGTCCTCAGGTTGCGGGCGTCGTCGAATACCAGAAGATAGGCGTGTCCCAGGCGGTTTTCCGCGCGTTCCGTTTTCAAAAGTGCATAGGAACGGGTGTCTTGCAGGAGCCGGCGCATTGTCGTCACCTCTCTCGAGCTTTTATAAATTTTCCGTTCACTGACATTTTATAACAAAAAAGACTTCTGTCTTTTCTCTATTATACCACATTTTTCAGCAAAGCGCAAGCATAAAGGACGCTTTTGCAAAAATTAACGAAAAAGCCCTCCTTCGCTTTCCGAACGGGAATTTTCCGGATTTTTCCCAAAAAAATTTTTTCCTCCCTCCGGAAACGCCGGCGTAAAAAAATATCTTTCGCCGCCCCCGCCCGAAAAAGAAAACCTCTCCCTTCCGCTGAATAAATTTGCAAAAACAAAACGGACGGACAATCGGCTCTCCCGGATCCTTTCCCCGAATCCCTCTGCCGACGCCGCCCGCCCGATTATCGTCGGTCTCATCCCGCCCGGATCGCCGTCCGACCCGCCGGCCGCCCGCTTTCGCCCGCCCCGCCGGACAACAATTAAGTACGAACTTATCAATCGCTTCCGTATTTTTATTTTTATAATGTTTGCGTTAAAATTATCAATTTCTTTATAAACATCCCCGCGACCGCAGAGCGGAGAGGACGTCCTCAAAAAGGGCGTCGGGGGATTTTCTGCCGTCCACGGAAAGGATGCGGCCGGGAAATTCGGCGGCGAGTTTTTTATATTCGGCATACACGCGGCGGTGAAAGTCCATGCCCGCCTGTTCGAGGCGGTCGTTCTCGTCCGCGCCGTGCTTGCGGCGGAACGCCTCTTCGGGGGAGAGATCGATAAAGACCGTCGCATCGGGCAGGAAAAATTCCAGCGCGCGGGCGTTGATCGCGCGCACGAAATCCCCGGGCAGCCCCCTGCCGCCCGCCTGGTAGGCGACAGAGGAATCGACATAGCGGTCGCAGATGACCAGCTTTCCCTCTTCCAGGGCGGGAGCGACGCGGTCGTGCAGGTGCTGGACGCGCGCGGCGGCGTACAAAAGCGCTTCGCACTCGTCCGTCATCTCCGCGTTCGCGCCGTCGAGAAGGATGGCGCGGATGGCTTCGGAGATCTTCCCGCCCCCCGGCTCGCGGGTGAACAGGTGGGGGATCTCCCTTTGGGAAAGATATTTGTCGAGCATGGCGAGCTGCGTACTCTTGCCGCAGCCGTCGCACCCTTCGAAGGTGATGAATTTTCCTTTTTTCATGATCTACCTCAAAACAATTTCGCGGCGCGCCTTTCTATGGCATCCTTGTATAAAGGGACCCCGCAGCGCCCCACAATCCTGACTCCCTTGCGCAAAGGGTAAAACCACCAACCAGCCCCCTTTGTGCAACGGGGGGGAAGTGAAGGGGGGATTGTCTCGCCGGATTCCCGATTTGCCATATCAAAAACCGACCTTCTTATCCCCTCCGGTGCTTTGCACCACCTCCCCTTACCATAAGGGGAGGCAGGAGAGATAGGCGCGCCGCCGCACCCATCCCACCATGGCTCCCTTGTGCAAAGAAAGCCGCCAGCGCCTGCCCCCACACCATGGCTCCCTTGTGCAAAGGGAGCTGTCAGCCGAATGGCTGACTGAGGGATTGACTGCTTGGGTTTCCTCAAACGCAGGACAACGGGCAGCAAGAAAAGGACACGGCGGAAAGATTCCCGCAGGGGGGGGGGGATTTTACGCCCGGTCGTCCCGTCCGCAAAGCGCGGGAAACGTGCGGCATTCGCCCAATCCGAATACGTTGGAGGCGGACGACAAAAGCCGCGCGCTCTCTTCCGTCAGCCGCTCGCCCGCCTGTACGAGCGGCATGCAGGGCGGAAACAATCCGCACGTCCGCGCGGCGGGCTTTCCGATCGCCTCCGACAGGGGCAGGTATTTGACGACGGCATTTTCCACGCCCCCCGAAGGGGCAGGGGAAGGGGCGGTTTGCACACGCTCCGAAGGGGCGGAAGGGGCCGATTTCTCCGCCGGGACGTCCGACCATTCCGGGGAGGAAAACATCTTCGACAGCGCCCTTTCGAGCGCCGCCAATTCCCGCATTTTCGTCGCGGGGGAGAGGTAGAACATCACCCCGTCCCCGTCGCAGAACTCCGCGTAGATTCCCTTCGATTCGAGATATTTTTCCGCGTCGAACGCCCGCCGGCCGAAAAGCGCGGTGATCTTCGTCCAGTCCCCGCCCGTATAAACCCGCCCCGGAAACCGCGCCGCAAACCGGAAAGCGCGCTCTTCCAGCCTTTCGTTGCGGGGAAATTTCAGCGCATATTCGACGGACGCGAGCACGGGATAGGAGGGGCTGCTGGTGCGGAATATGCCGACCGCCTCCCCGAGAGCCTCCGAAAGCGCGGGGGCGCGGGCGGATACGACGGCGCCCTGGGTCAGCGCGGGCAGGCTCTTGTGCACGCCGTCCACCCACAGGTCGGCATACGTCCCGGCATAGACCTTCTCTTCGAAATGCAGATGCCCGCCGTGCGCGCCGTCGACGAGAAGGAGTTTGCCCGACTCGCCGCACAGCCGCCGCGCAAACGCCAGATCGGCGAGATTGCCGTAGTAGTCGGGCGAGACGAGAAGGAGGGCGTCCGCCCCGCCGATTTTTGCCGTCAGCTCTCCCCTGGGTGGCTGTAACGTCACAAAACGCCAGCGGGGAACGGACAGCAAGACGGGGCGCAGCCCCAACAATTTACAGCCGTTATACACGCTCTTGTGCGCGTTTTCGGGAAAGGCGACGGAGCGCGCCCCCAGCCGCTTTGCCGCATACAGCATGGACAGCACCCCCGCCGTGCTGCCGTCCGTGAGAAAAAAGCTCCTGTCGGCGCCGAGGATCTCCGCCGCATCCCGTTCGGCGCGCAGAATCGCCCCCTGCGGGCAGGCGAGGTTGTCCGAATAGGACAGCTCGGTGATATCCCATCCCTTTGCCTTATGCCCGGGGGTGTGAAAGGAGAGGTGTTTCCCCTTCGCGTGCGCTTTAAGCATGCCGAAGATATGGCACTTTTTCAAAGTCCTTTTGTCGGGGCGGAAAACCATGTGTTCACCAAAGACAAAAAATCGCCCGAACAAACTCCTTCGTCCGGGCGGGCAGAGGGCAGCGCCCCCGATCAGTCCGCCTGCAGGGCGGAACAATGCGTTTCGATAAGATAGTTGACAAAGCACAGGCTTTCAAACCGCGCGTATTGATATCTGTCCTCCGCGACGTTGAGCAGGACCAGGCAGATGTCCCTGGCGGTGCGCACGGGCGGATCCCCCGATCCTTCCGACGAATCGGAGGCGGAGCCGCCGGCAGAATCCGAAGCGCCGTCCGACGTATCCGACGACGAACCGGCGGCGCTGTCGTCCTGCGAATCGGACGAACCGCTCTCGGCGTAATAATAGACGTCCCGCCTGAGGTCGTCCATCCGGTCGTCCGGGCAGAGGTTGATGCTGTAATAGCCCGTGACCGTCATCGGCTCCCCGTCCGAGCCCTGAAAATACAGGGTCGTCTGCTGCAAGGAGACATAGCCGGCGTCGAGATAGGAGAGGAAGTCGATGAGGTCGGTGCGCTGTTTTTCCAGGCGCGCCTTTTCCTGTTCCAGGCCCGCCCGCTTTTCGGCGGCGGACTTGAACCGCTTGTCGTTCAGACCGTCCAGCCGCGCGTAGAAATCCGCTTCGATCTTCTCTTCGTCCGCGTCGCCCTTCGTATAATCGCCGTGATAATAGCCGTTCAGATATTCCGCCATATCCTGGAAAAATCCGCCCGTGCCGTCCCCGTTGCCGAGATCTTCGGCGGCGGAGAAATAGCCGGAGAGGAACTGTTCGAGATAGGTGGGGTGATAGGTCGTCCCGTCCGGGCGGGCGTACTCCGTCTCCACCCCTTCATTGGAATTGGCGGCGAACAGCGCGTCCCCTTCGCCCGTCGAAAGGCGGGTCTGGATGAGCGTATCGCTGTAATCCCCGCCCGTCGTGATGTCCGTCGGGGTCACTTCGAGAATGTCGTACGAGAACACGTCGCCCCCCTGCAAAGAGGCGTAATTGCTGAACCGATCGGTCGCCGTCGTGCCCGTGTAGTTGAAAATGGTGAACACCTGCGCCTGCGTCGCCCGCGTCGCCGTCATCGTAAAGAGCAGGCTCCATACGAGAATGACCGCCACCGCCGTCAGGATGATCTTGATCCAGTCGTAGGAGAGCAGAATATTCAGCCGTTTTTTTGTGATTTTCGCGTCCATAAAATTACCGATAAATTAACCGCTCCCGCCGGCTCCGCCCCGCGCCGGTATATTGCCGATCCCGGAATATACGCGCAACGAGACAGACCGGGCGGACATCTGCGTATAGATTTTACGGGAGAAGCGCCGGACGCCGTCCGCGGCGGCCGCCGCTCCCCCTCTTTGCCTTCCCGGCAAAGCGCAAATTCCGTCGTTTTTTCCGCATTCCGCCGCGGCAGGCGCCCCGAAGAAAGGGGAGAGCTCGGATTTACTCCGATTTACTCCGAAAAGCCTTTCGGAAACCGGCTCGGAACTCGGCCCCGCCCGAAACGCGGCTTGTCCCGACGCCGGGCTGCGGCCCGTTTTTGCCGTCGTCAAAACCCTGCCCCTTCCATTTCGCAAAATCAGATCACTTTTTCGGCTTCATCGTGGGGAAGAGGATGACGTCGCGGATGGTGGAGCTGTCGGTGAGGAGCATGACCAGCCGGTCGACGCCCATGCCCAGCCCGCCCGTGGGGGGCAGGCCGTATTCGAGCGCGTTTATGAAGTCCTCATCCACCTGCGCTTCGGTATTGCCCGCCGCGCGCTTCGCCTCCACCTGCCGCACGAAGCGCTCCTTCTGATCGATGGGGTCGTTGAGTTCGGAGAAGGCGTTGCCGTATTCGTGCCCGCAGATGAAGTATTCGAATCTCTGGGTAAAGGCGGGGTCGTCCGGCTTGCGCTTGGCGAGAGGGGAGTTCTCGACGGGATAATCGTAGATGATCGTCGGCTGCACGAGATTGTCCTCGACGAAGGCGTCGAAGAAATCGATGAGGACATGCCCCCTGGTAGACGCTTCGCCGTGGGTGAGTTCCACCCCCTTGGCGGCAGCCGCCGCACGGGCGTCCGCGTCCGTCGCCCAGTCGTCAAAGCGCACGCCGGCGTACTTTTCCACCGCCTCTTTCATCGTCATCCGCGTCCATTCGCCCATGTGGATGAGGGTGCCCTGGTAGGTGATGTCCGGCGTCCCGCACACCTTTTGGGTCACCGTCCTGTACAGGTCTTCGATGAGGTCCATCATGCCGAAATAATCGGTGTACGCCTGGTACATTTCGATGGTGGTGAACTCGGGATTGTGGAAGGCGTCCATGCCTTCGTTGCGGAAAATCCTGCCCACTTCGTACACCCTGTCCATGCCGCCGACGATGAGCCGTTTGAGATACAGCTCCGTCTCGATGCGCATGTACATGTCGATGTCGAGCGCGTTGTGGTGGGTCTTGAAGGGCCGGGCGTCGGCGCCGATCTCCAGCGTCAGAAGCACGGGCGTGTCCACTTCGAGATACCCCTTCCCGTCCAGATAGGCGCGGATCTCTTTCAGAATGCGCGAACGGGTCACGAACGTCTTTTTCACGTCCGCGTTCATGATGAGATCGAGATGGCGCAGGCGGTATTTGATGTCCTGATTCTGTAACCCGTTGTATTTCTCGGGCAGGGGAAGCAGGGCTTTGGAGAGCATGACGAGCGACGTGACGTGGACGGTGATCTCCCCCGTCTGCGTCCTGAATACGAACCCGGTAAACCCGACGATGTCGCCGATGTCGTAGTCCTTTTTATACGACTGATAATTCTCGTCGCCGATGTCCTGGCGGGTGACGTAAATCTGAATGGACCCGCTCCTGTCGGCGATGTGCGAAAAGGACGCCTTACCCATGATGCGACGGGACATCATCCTGCCCGCCATGGACACCGTCTTGCCCTCAAAGGCGGCAAAATCCGCCTTGATCGCCTCCGAATCGGCGGTCACGTCGAATTTCGTCTGCTCGTAGGGATTTTTCCCCTCCGCCTGCAATTTCGCCAGCTTTTCCCGCCGGATGCGCGCCTGTTCGATGAGCTCTTCGCCCTCCGCCGCGTCCGCCGCAGGCGGGGTGTTCTTCTTCTCTTCCATATCTTTCCTTCCTTTATATTGACGTGTAAACCGTATCGGTCGTGTGAATGTAGGGCTGCCTCCGGGGCGAATTTCTGCGGTAGTCAAAACCCTGCCCCTTGCGGGTGCAGGGCGGAGCCCGCAATCCTCACCGCGCAGCGGTCAACGCCGCCAGGCGTATCATTCCCAACTAAGCAAAACGTAGCGCTCCATTGCCGCAGACAATCAGACGCCGCCGGGCGCAACCATTCGTCAAGCAAAACCCAAGTTTTGCGCCTCACCGCGCCGGCGGTCGGCGCGGCGCACGCCGCGCACACGCGATTGTCTCTCCCACCTTTCCGCAAGGCCTCCCGCCATTTTTCCCGTGAAAAATGGCATGAAGCCCCAATTTTTTCAGCCGATACTGACGATTTTCAGGCTGTACGCGCCGTCCGGGGCGGAAACGGTCACCACGTCCCCCACCCGGTGTTTGAGCAGCGCCGCGCCGACGGGGGACTCGTTGGAAATTTTGTTTTCCATCGCGTTGGACTCCGTCGTGCCGGTGATCTCGTACGTCGCCTCTTCTTCGAGATCGGAATCGAACACCGTCACCCGCGACCCGATATGCACGAAAGAGGTGTCGTCGTTCTCTTCGATGATTTTCGCGTTCTTGATCTTATAATCCAGCTCGACGATTTCGCCTTCGTTTGCAGACTGTTCGTTGCGCGCCGCGTCGTACTCGGCGTTTTCCGAAAGATCGCCGTGGCTGCGCGCCTCGGCGATGCGTTCGATGATCTCCTGGCGTTTGACCGTCTGCAGATACTTCAGGCGTTCCACCGCCTCATCATAGCCCTTTTGCGTCATGAAAAACTGATCCGCCATAAAAAATACCTCCCTTTGCGGACGTTCGTCGGGTCGGAAGGGGTTTTGCGTGGGTCTCATTCCGGTAATCCGCCCAAGGCGCCCTTGCGGCGCCGCTTAAAAGCGTTCATTTTCGTACACGAAAAAAACCGTTCACCCCGCGAACGTTAAAAATACAACCGCGGCATTCCGTTTTCCCGGATGCCACGGTCCTTTTTCAGTTGCGACTATTATACAGCATTTTTTTCCCTTTGTCAATAAAATATCCCCACTTCCGGACAAAAAAAGCGGCTTACAAAGGACAGATTCTGCACCCGCCATCGCCCGCCTCTTCTTCCGCCCCTCAAATCGGCAGACTCCGCTCCGCCCGGATATAACAGCGTCTTATACCGAAAGGGTGGATAGATATAAGTAAATCTTATACAATGATGTTTTCGAGAACCAGGCGATCGTAATCGAACTGTTCGACGAAATCGCGGGGCAGAAAATTGACGTGGTTGAACTTGGCAAAGTTGAAGATGTGCGTTTTGAGAAGCACGGGGGTGGGGATGTCGAGCTGCTGGCAGATCTCGGACAGATAGTCGAAAAAGCGGGAATAGGTAAGCCGCTCCTCCCGTTCATAGACGAATTGTTTTTTGATTTTGCCGTTCACGAGAAGTTTTGCCCAGATTTTCATAAACCCTCCGTTCCCTCCCGAAAGGACGTCTTTGCCCCGGAAGGATTTGGGGCGGAACCCGCCGCTCCGCCTTTGTCCTTTCCTATTATACAGGAAAACGCGGAAAAAGTAAACGAAAAAAGGCGGCGCCCCTCTTCTTTCACGAAAAAATTTCAACGCCGCTCTCCTAACTTTCGCTCCCCTTGCACAACCCCCTTGCGCAAAGGGCGGCAGCGCAAGACGCACCCCACCCATGGCTCCCTTGTGCAAAGGGAGCTGTCAGCGAAGCTACTGAGGGATTGTCCGTCCGGCTCTCCATCTGTCCTATAAAGGGGGCAGGGCTGCGGCGAAGGGGCGGCGAAAAAATCTTTCGGCGAAAACCGGACGGATTTTGCCCGGCGGAAGTTATAATCGGGTGCGCGCCTCCATAAAATAAAAGCACAGGGGGAGGGCGAAATCCGATCACGACGCCGCCCCGAAACGCGCCCGGACGGCAAAAACGTACATACCGGCAAAAGCCGTTTTCGACAAAAACAGACAAAAAGCGCTCTTTGTCTCTCTTTTTCGACGGACGGGATCTGTTATGATAGTATGGAAACAGAGCGGACAAAAAACGCGGGGGCGAAAAGGTTGCCGGACGGAGGGGAATTCGATGAAAATCATCTGTTTCAAGGCGAAGAGATTTTTTTCCGGGCTGGGGCTTTTCGCGCTCGCGACGGCGGTGCTTTTTATCATGAGAGAGGTAGGCATGTACGCGGTGAACGCCTTTTCGTCCGCCCGATCGCTGCCCATCTACTCGGTGGAAAAAGAGGAGAAAATCGCGGCGATTTCCTTCGACTGCGCCTGGGGCACCGAGCACACGGACGCCATTTTGCGCGAGCTCGACCGCGCCGGCGTGAAGGCGACCTTTTTCATGGTGGAATTCTGGACGGAAAAGTACCCCGAATACGTGAAAAAGATAGACGAAGCGGGACACGAAATCGGCACGCACAGCAAGACGCACCCGCACATGAACGGCCTGAGCGAAGCGCAGATCCGCGAAGAACTCTCTTCGTCGGCGGCGGCGATCGAAAACGTGACGGGCAAAAAAGCCGAACTCTTCCGCCCGCCCTTCGGGGAATACAACAATCTCGTCATCGACACGGCGAAGGACATGGGGCTGTATCCCGTCCAGTGGGACGTGGACTCGCTGGACTGGAAAGACCTCTCCGCGCAGGACATCGCGCTGCGCATCATAAACGGAACGCAGCCCGGCTCGATCATCCTCTGCCACAACAACGGGCTGCACACGGCGGAAGCGCTGCCGATGATCTTTTCCGCCCTGCAAAACAAGGGCTATACCTTCGTCCCCATCGGCGAACTCATCTACCGCGAAAACTACACGATCGACGCGGCGGGGAAACAGCATCCCGCCGCCTGACGGCACCCCGAAAACGGGTCATTTTTTCCAAAATGAGCGGGGCAGGGTTTTAACTGCCGCACATAATCACCGAAAAAAGAAAAACGAAACCGGAGGTTTTTATGAATTACGCAGCAGAAAAAAACAACAAGGTCTACATCTACGGCGAAATCGTGAGCGACGCGGCATTTTCGCACGAAGTCTACGGCGAAGGCTTCTACGAATTTTACGTGCGGGTGATGCGTCTGTCCGGTCAGGCGGACACGCTGCCCGTCACCGTCTCCGAGCGCCTGATCGCCGGTTCTTCGCTCGTGCGCGGCTCGACGCTGTGCGCGCTGGGGCAGTTCCGCAGCTACAACAAGCTGGAAAACGGCAGATCGCGGCTGATGCTCACCGTCTTCGTGCGCGAGCTTCTGCCCGAACTTCCGGGCAAAAACCCCAACAGCATCCTGTTGAGCGGCTACATCTGCAAGCCGCCCGTCTACCGCACCACCCCCTTCAATCGGGAAATCGCCGATCTTCTGGTGGCGGTCAACCGCGCCTATAACAAGTCCGACTACATCCCCTGCATCGCCTGGGGCAGGAACGCCCGTTTCGTGCGCAACCTCGCGGTGGGCGACAAGGTGGCGATCTCGGGCAGGATCCAGAGCCGGGAATATCAGAAACGGCTTTCGGACACCGAAGTAAAGACGATGACCGCCTACGAAGTCTCCGTCTCCAAACTCGCCGCCTTCGACAACGCCGAAGATTTCGACATCGACAGCGAATTCGACCTGTACACCCTGCACGACGGGGGACAGAAATCCGTCACCGACATCGTCTGACGGCAGCCCCCCGGCGCTCGGAAAAAACCTCTTTTCCCCACGGCAGAACGCCACGACGGCAGAAGAGGCCGCAGCGCCGACGATCAAAAGACAATAAAAACTTTTTGCCCCGACCGGCGGATTTTTTCGTCCGGGCGGGGCTTTTACTTGACAGAAATGTAAAAAATGTGATACAATAGTAAAAATAACGTAAATACGGCGTGCGGATCTCCCGCTTTCCCTTTGCGACAGACGGGTTGCAAGGGGCTTTTTTCGGGGTCGGACGGATTTTCCTCCTTCCCTCCCGCCCGCCTTCCATAAGCCATACGAATACATCGGAAAACGCATTTTATAAGCGGGGATTATATCTGCGGATATTCTATATATTCCATATCCCTTTCCGGAAAAGACTTTTCCGAAAATCGTTTGTTCTCGCGAAAAAAGCGCCCGCCCGAAAAAACGGAGCCCGGGCGAAAAGAAAAAAATTTTTAGGAGAAAGCATATGGAACTTGTCTACAAGGTGAAAGACCGTCCGCCTTTCGGCAAACTCATCGTGGCGGCGCTGCAGCAGCTGCTCGCCATTCTCGCGGCGACGATCGCGGTGCCGGCGGTGGTCGGGAACGGGATGTCCGCTTCGGCGGCGCTGTTCGGCGCGGGCGCGGGCACGCTCGTGTACCTTCTGTTCACCCGCTTCCGCAGCCCGGTATTCCTCGGCTCGTCCTTCGCGTTCATCGGCTCCATGACGACTGCTTTTGCGGGCGCCGCAAGCATGTCTTTGGGCTATCTCGGCCTCGTCATCGGCGCGCTGTTCGCGGGGCTGGTGTACGTGGTCATCGCCGTCGTCGTGAAATTCGCGGGCGTGAACTGGATCGACAAACTCATGCCCCCGGTCGTCATCGGCCCCACGGTCGCCATCATCGGGCTTTCGCTGGCGGGCAACGCGATCGGCGACCTCCAGCACGGCAACGTGCTGAACGAGTTCGGCGCTTCGGTCAGTTCTCCCTATCTCGCCATCCTCTGCGGTCTGGTGACGCTGGCGGTGACGATCGTCTGCTCGGTGTACGGCAAAAAGACCTTAAAGCTCTTCCCCTTCATCATCGGCATTGTGACGGGCTATGCGCTGGCGGCGATCCTGACGGCGATCGGCACGGCGGCGGACGTCGACGCGATGAAGATCATCGATTTTTCCAAATTCAAAGACATGCAGTGGCTGCCCGAATTCACCTTCCTCACGGCGTTTGAAGGGG
>DVGN01000060.1 GCA_018712725.1 Candidatus Scatosoma pullicola | reverse complement strand
AGCCCATGCTTTGGGGGATTACCAACGACGAATTGGAAGAGTTTACGGGATATTTCCGCACCCGGGCGGCGCCTGATAAGCGTTTTTTCATCTGCTTTTCCCTGGCGGGCGTCGCGCCCGATTTCTGGACCGTCGCGGGCGCCGAATCGGTCAATCCGCGCTCGACCCGGTTTCTGACGGATATCGCCTTCGATATGTATCATAAATGGAATCCCGATTACGAGAAGATCCTTGCGGAAATGCTGGAACGGACGGGCAATCGGGAGGATCTGAGGGTGTGGTTTATTCCCTGTACGATGGATTACCGCGGCGACAAGACGGAGGCGCATTGTCTGGAACATCTCGAAAATTGCTATTCGCTTCTGAAAAGCATGAAAAACCCGGGCGGGCTGATGTGCTATACCTATCACACGTTTCCTCCGGAGGTGGAAGCGCTGGGAAATGTCGGATTGGATAAACTGACCGATCCCTCTTATCCCAAATATTGGCCGCGCCTGTACGAGCGGATGAAAGAAATCGGGCGGGCGCTGATTGCGGACGGCATCTGACGTCCGATCGCAAACGGTCTTCCAAAGACAAGGTGTTCCGGATAAACGCAATAAACGCATCGGAAGGACTCGCGGCTGTCTGTTGACGCGGGTCTTTTTCGCGGATAACATCTTTGAAATTATGTCGCGACGGGAAAAAACGGCAGCTCGTTGAAGCGAAGCCCAAAGTTTGGATGAAAATTTAATCAAATCGTTTTTTATTAAAATATGCGCTTCCGAAAGTCTGTCTGATTTGGGGGCGCATATCACTTTTTGTCGGGAGGCTTCTCTTTCGGCGGAGAATTTGCGCCAAGGGCTTGCCAAAACCGTCCGTTTGCGGTATAATAGAAGAGAAAAGGGTACAAAGGAGGTTTTTGTTATGGACACTTGGGAAATTTTGCGGCATGTGGATCACACGCAGCTTTCTCCGACGGCAGGTTGGGGGGAGATCAGCAAGGCTTGCGACGAAGGGGTGAAATACAACGTCGCCAGCGTCTGCATACCGCCCTGTTTCGTCAAGCGGGCAAAGGATTACGTCAAGGACCGGGCGAAGATCTGCACGGTCATCGGATTCCCCAACGGCTATTCTTCGACGCAGGCGAAGGTCTTTGAGGCGCAGGACGCCGTGTACTGCGGCGCGGACGAGCTGGATATGGTAATCAACATCGGCGAATTGAAGGCGGGCAACGACAAATATGTCGCCTGGGAGATCAAGACGCTCGCCGAACTTTGCCACCGCGCGGGGCGCATCCTCAAAGTCATCGTCGAAGCCTGTCTTCTGACGGAAGAGGAAAAGATCCGCGTCTGCGGGCTGGTGACGGAAGGGGGCGCCGATTACATCAAGACTTCGACGGGCTTCTCGTCGGGCGGCGCCACCCGCGCGGACGTGCGCCTTTTCCGCGCCAACGTCGGCAGGGACGTGAAGATCAAGGCGGCGGGCGGAATCCGTTCCATGGCGGAAGCCGAAGCGTTTCTGCGGCTTGGGTGCGACCGGATCGGCTCTTCTTCCCTCGTAAAACTCGCGGAGGAAGCGGCGAAGATCGGCGCGCTGAAATAAGAAAATTGAAAAGACAGGGAGGCAGGTATGGCAACTCCGCATATCGCGGCGGAAAAAGGGGACTTCGCGCCCACGGTTCTCATGCCGGGGGATCCCCTGCGCGCCCGTTTCGTCGCGGAAAATTTTTTGGAAAGGGCGCGGCTCGTCAACGACGTGCGCGGCGTACAGGGATATACGGGCGAATATAAGGGCAAACCCGTCTCCGTCATGGCGTCGGGCATGGGGATGCCGTCGATGGGTATCTATTCCTACGAGCTGTTTCACTTTTTCGACGTGCGCTCGATCATCCGCATCGGAAGCGCGGGGGCGATTTCCCCCGACCTCCGTCCCCGCGACATCGTCCTCGCCATGGGGGCTTGTACGGACTCCTGCTACGGCGCACAGTTCTCCCTGCCCGGCACCTTTGCGCCCGTGGCGAGCTGGAATCTGCTCGAAAGAGCCGTCCGCGCCGCCGAGCGGGCGAAGGTCTCCTTCAAGGTCGGAAACGTCCTGTCCAGCGATCGGTTTTACGACGATTCCGCCTCCACCCTCGCCTGGGGAAAGATGGGGGTGCTCGCGGTGGAAATGGAGAGCGCGGCGCTGTATATGAATGCGGCGCGGGCGGGCAGGGAAGCGTTGACCGTGCTTACGGTCAGCGACAGTCTCGTCACGGGCGAAGCGCTTTCCGCTGCCGAGCGGCAGACGGGATTTTCCGAAATGATAAAACTTGCGTTGGACATGATCTGATGGATAAAAAATTCAGACGGGTATTTCTCATCGTGTTGGACAGTTTCGGCGTCGGGGAAGCGCCCGACGCGGCGGAATACGGGGACGCGGGGAGCAACACGCTGCGTTCGGTGTCCGAAAGCCCCTTTTTCCGCGCGGACAATCTCGCAAAATTGGGGCTGTTCCGCATAGAGGGGGCGCGGGCGCTGCCCGCGGCGGAGCAGTACGCCGGCGTGCCCCTCTGCGGCGTCTGCGCGCGGCTGCGGGAAAAGAGCCGGGGCAAGGATACGACGACGGGGCATTGGGAACTGGCGGGGCTGGTTTCCGAAATTCCCTTTCCCACTTATCCGCACGGATTTCCGGAAGAGGTCATCGCGGAATTTGAAAGGCGGACGGGCAGGGGGGTGCTGTGCAATCTGCCCTATTCGGGCACCGAAGTCATCCGCGACTACGGCGCGGAACACCTGAAAACGGGCAAACTCATCGTCTACACTTCGGCGGACAGCGTCTTTCAGGTGGCGGCGCACGAATCGGCCGTGCCCGTGGAAGAGCTGTATGCTTATTGCCGCGCCGCGCGGGAAATTCTGACCGGCAAAAACGGGGTGGGGCGGGTGATCGCCCGGCCCTTTGCGGGGGAAGAGGGGAATTTTTACCGCACTTCCCGCCGGCACGATTTTTCCCTGCCGCCGACGGGGGAGACCATGCTCGACCTCCTGAAAGGGGCGGGGCGGGACGTCATCGGAATCGGGAAAATTTCCGACATCTTCGCGGGGCGGGGCATCACCGAAAATCTCGGCGCCAACGACGGCAACGACGACGGCATGCGAAAGGCGGAAGAATGTCTGAAAAGGGACTTTTCGGGGCTGTGTTTCGTCAATCTCGTCGATTTCGACGAGAAGTACGGGCATCGGCGGGATCGGGACGGATATGCGAAGGCGATCGCCCGTTTCGACGGGTGGCTGGGCGGATTTCTGCCCCGCCTGCAAGAGGGGGATGCCCTCATGCTGACCGCCGACCACGGCTGCGATCCCGCCTTTTTGGCAAGCACCGACCACACGCGGGAGTATGTGCCGCTGCTCGTATACCTTCCCGGAATCCGCTGCGGGGAGTCGGGCACGCGGGGATTTTCCGCCGTCGCGGGCACGGTGCTCGACATGCTCGGGTTGAAATCGGAGGACAAAGGGAAGAGCCTTCTTCCTCTTTTCGGATAAAATCAAGGGGACAGGGTTGCGATGAACGGCAAAGAAAGAGAAAAGGTGACGGCGATAGAACTGCTTGCGGCGGCAAAAGAGGCGAGAAAGAACGCCTATGCGCCCTATTCGGGCTTTTTCGTGGGTGCGGCGCTGCTTGCGGCGGACGGAGAGGTGTACGGGGGCTGCAACGTGGAAAGCGTTTCCTTTACGCCCACCTGCTGCGCGGAGCGGACGGCGCTTTGCAAGGCGGTTTCGGAGGGAAAACGGGAATTTTCGGCGATTGCCGTCGTCGGCGGGGGCAAGGACGGAAAAACCGGGTTCTGCCCGCCCTGCGGCGTATGCCGGCAGATGCTCTCCGAATTCTGCGGGCGGGATTTTCGGGTCATCCTCTCTTCCGGCGACGGGGAGGGGGAGGAAGTGAAAGTTTTCACGCTCGGAGAGTTGCTTCCGGAGGCGTTCGGAACGGAAAAGCCGTTCGGGTCGGAAAAGAAAAAATAATAGAAATTTTTTAAAAATGGCAAGGGCAGGTATTTGACTATGAAGATAAAAGGGCTTTTGGCATCGGCAATCGCGGCGGTCGCGGCGCTGAGTTTTGCGGCTTGCGGCGGAGGCGGAAGTTCCGTAGGCGCGGGCGCGGATTCGCAGTCCGGCAGTTCGGCGAGCCGTCTGGAATCCTTTCGCCTGGACGCCATCAACGAGATGCTCGCCTATGCGGAAGAAAAGCGGACGCAGAACATTTACGACGACGCGGGCGAAGAGGAATTGTCGCAGATCACGGACGAAGGGCTGCTCGCGCTGTACGGCGCGGCGGACGAAGCGGAGGCAAAGGCCATTCTCGAACGGGTCAAGGCGGCGATAGACGCCGTGGAGCCGGCGGGAAGCCGCGGCGAATAAAGAAAAGGGGGTAAAAAGATGAGAGTTTACGACATCATCCGCAAGAAGCGGGAGGGCATGGAACTGACGGACGGGGAGATCCGTTTTTTCGTCGACGGGTACACGGAGGGGAGCATCCCCGATTATCAGGCGTCGGCGTTTCTCATGGCGGCGTTTCTGCAAGGTCTGTCTTTTCAGGAGACGTTTTCCCTGACGGACGCGATCGTGCATTCGGGAAAGGTGCTCGACCTCAGCCGTATTCCGGGGATCAAGGCGGACAAACATTCGACGGGCGGCGTCGGGGACGGCGTTTCGCTGGCGGTGGCGCCCGTTGCGGCGGCGTGCGGACTGAAAGTGGCGATGATGAGCGGCAGAGGGCTGGGGCACACGGGCGGTACGCTGGACAAGCTGGAATCCATTCAGGGCTACCGCTGCGACCTGTCCGAAGGGGAATTTGCGCGCGTCGTGGAGAGGGTCGGGTGCTCGATCATCGGACAGACGGCGGAGCTCGCCCCCGCGGACAAGAAGCTGTACGCCCTGCGGGACGTGACGGCGACGGTGGATAAAAAGGAACTCATCGCGGCGAGCATTCTCGGCAAAAAGCTGGCGGAGGGGATCGACTGTCTCGTTCTCGACGTCAAGTGCGGCAGCGGCGCCTTCATGAAGACGGAGGCGGACGCGCGGGAATTGGCTTCGCTCATGGTGCGCATCGCGCGGGAGCGGGGAAAGAAGGTGACGGCGCTCATCACGGACATGGATGCCCCGCTCGGCAACGCGGTGGGCAATTCCATGGAAGTTATCGAGGCGATCGACTGTCTGCGCGGCAGGGCGCCGCAGGACTATACCGAACTCGTGTACGAACTTTCTTCCCGCATGCTCCTGCTCGCGGGGTACGGCACCCCCGAAGAGTGCCGGACGCAGTGCGAACGGGCGGTGGAGAGCGGCGCGGCGTTTGCAAAGTTTAAGGAGATGGTGGGGGCGCAGGGCGGAAACGTCGGCTGGATAGAGGACACCGAACTCTTTCCCCGCGCGCCCTGTTCGCGCATCGTGCGGGCGGAAAGGGACGGCTTTATTTCGCATATGGACGCGGAAGGGTACGGCACGGCGGCGCTGCTGCTCGGCGCGGGCAGGCAGAAAAAGGAGGATGCGATCGACTATTCGGCGGGCATACGCATCCTCAAAAAGACGGGGGACGAAGTGCTGGAAGGGGACGGCATCGCCGTTCTGTTCGCGTCGGACGAAGCGCTTTTTCCCGCGGCGGAGAAACGGCTGCTCGCTTCCGTCCGGTATTCGGACGCCCCGCCGCCCGCGCGGCCGCTCGTTCTCGGCGTCGTCGGATAAAAAGCAAAAACCCGTCCGCTTGTCGGGAAAAGACAGGCGGGCGTTTTCGCGGTTTACGGCATTAAGTCACTCATACTATTTTTTACGAAAAAATGGTAAGAAACAGAAATGTGAGGGGAGGTGTCACAAAGTGACGGAGGGGATAAGGTTTATTTTTTATTCGTGCAGTTTGCATGCAAAAGGGAGGTATATAAAATGAAGAAAAATTTCAGTTTGATCGACGAAAGGTTTCAGGAGGAATTTATGGCGATTTTTGCCATAGGGCTTACGCAGTGTCTGAAACAAAATCTTATAGATACGGAAAGGGCGGAACAATGGCTGTTTTCCCCCGTAGTGGCTCATAACTTAAAGGAAAAAGGGTACGATAAAAAATTTCTTTATGCCATGGAATATGCCTCGGAACTCGATGCCGCAAAAGGGGAAGAATTCTTTTTGAAGAGCGTAAAGAAAGCAAAAAAATTCTTTATGCAGGCATTGGACGGGATCGATAGAATTCCCGTAGATTCCGGGGAACACATCATGGAAGGATTATGCGAATTAAAATGATGATTTTAAGGAGATAAAATGTATATTGAAAAAGTCAAAGATTCCTTCGGGGACGGCTTTGAGTGGGACGTAACCGTTTCCGACGGGGTGCACAGGCTGTTGTGTTTTGCCGATGAAGAATTAAAGCCGGACGACAAAATTGAATTGACGTGTTTTTTAGCCGAAAAACTCAGAAAATCGAAGAGAAAAAAATTTTTGATCAGGAAAGAGAACTTCTATTACGGATATAAATTACGGGCAAAAGCCATCGATGTAAAAAAAGGGGAATTTGAGGTATATGGTTTCAGATTTATTCTCGATAAGTATTTGCCGGAAAATATGAAAGACGGAGATTTTTTGAAATTTATCTGTATAAGGATGGATTGTAACAAAAACGGGTAAAAACAGTGCAGATCGGGGGAATTTTCAATAAAAATATCGGGCGGAGAGGAGAACGGATATGAGGAAAAAATATAAGGCTCAGATTATAGGCTTCGATACGGATGATGTGGTAATTATTTCTAAGGAAGTTTAAGCCCTTGCCATATGCAAAAATACGCGAAAAGAGATTGATTTTTTGGCGCGGATATGATATACTGAATAGCGAATATACAAAAGTGGCAAATATACAAAAAATGCAAAGGGATTCGACGGATGAATAACGTTTTGTACGCGATTCTGCCCTTTTTGCTCTTCGGATTTATTTCGGAGATCCTGTTGAAGGGCAGATTTTCGCGCCGCCTGAATTTAATCATATATAACGCCGTCTTCTTCGTTGCCGCCGTCGTCCACCTGGCGGTGGGGCTGGCGGCGTTGGACAACGCCTTTTTGCTGTCTCTCATGCCCGTCAGCGCCTATCTCCCGGTGGCGGTGACGGCGTTTGCGCTGTCCCGCCGGAACGTCGCGGACACGCTGTTCGCGCTGTTTATCGCCATTCTCGCTGTCATCATCGTGCCTCTTTCGGAAGAACTGTATGTGGGTCCGCTGCTGAGGATCGTAACGGGAATAGCCGGCGACGTCCTCTGCCTTTTTATTTCGTTGGCGGTGAGTTCGTTTTTGGGATTTGTCGCCTTTCGCTATCTCCGGAGAATTTTCGCCCGCGAGAAAGTTCTCGATACGAAAAATTGGTATATCGATCTCGCATTGTTTTTTCTCGCGGGGTTGTCCGTTTACTTGGAAAACATGACAAACAGCGTGGCGGCGGCCGTGTTGGTTTTGCTGTGCGACGCATCGGTGTTTGCGGTCATTGTGGCTTATCTCAATGCGAAATACAAGAGTGAAATGCTGCAGGCGGAGCGAGAACGTATCGAAAAGCAGATCGACGCGGAGCGGGCGGAATACCGCAGGGTCGAACAGAATCTCGAACTCGGCAGGCGCTATCGGCACGACATGCGCCATCATTTTTCGGTCATCCGGGAATTGATCCGCAGCGGGAACGCCGCCGAAGCGGAGGCGTATATCCAGACGCTCGGCGTCCGGCTGGAGGAGACGGAGCGGAAGGCGTATTGCCGGAATCCGGTCGCGAACGCGGTCCTGTCCTCTATGTTCGGCAGGGCGGAAGACCTCGGCGTCCGGGTGCATTCGGAAGTCGATCTCCCGCAAAAGCTGCCGTTTGACGACGCGGACGTCTGCGCGGTGTTTTCCAATCTGCTCGAAAACGCCTTAAACGCGGCGTCGCGCGCCGGAGAGGAGAAGCGGATCTCCTTTACCGCCGAATGTACGGCGCGGGGCAAGCTCGCGGTGTCCGTCGAGAACAGCGTGGGGGAGAAGGTCGAACTCGGAAGCGACGGGCTGCCCGTCGTCCGCCGATCGGAAGCTCACGGCTACGGGCTTTCCAACGTCCGCTACGTCGTCGAGAAGTATAACGGGGTCTTGCTCTGCGTTTCGCGGGAGGACGTTTTTTCCGTAAAAGCCGTTCTGTTTTCCGCAGACGGCGGAAGCAGACCGCATAAACCCGTTCGTCGGATCAGGCTTCATTCCGTCGCGGCGGTACCCGTTGCCCTGAGCTGTCTGATCATGTCGCTGAATTTCATGCCGGAAACGCTCACCGCGCTGGAAGGGATTCCCGTATTCGGCAGTGCAGTCTCGGCGATCGATTTCCGCCGCTGGGGATTCGGCTGGGGGGACAGCGAAATCCGCGTCGAATATCCCGAGACGGGGGACGATGACGCCGACGCGCTGACGGAGAAATATCTGGACGAATGCCGGGAAAAATTCTTCTGGTATTTCGAGCGCAAGTACAACGGCTATACGGGCGCCGATTTTACGAGCGAAATCGAACGGGACGACGAACGCATGCTCGTCGTATCCATGTATTGTACGATCAACGCGGGCAGTTCGCTGACCCATCAGCGCTTTTTCACGGTGGACAAGGCGACGGGGGAGATCGTCGGATTGTCCGATCTGTTCTCGGCGGAGGACTATAACGCCGTCCTCTCCGCCGAAATCAAACGGCAGATCGAATATCGGACGGAGAGCGGCGATTCTTATTACGGCTACGGCATTTTCACGTCGCCCGAAGACATGGAAAACGCCTTCGATTCTCTGGACGATCCCAACTTTTATATAGACGGCGACGATCGGCTGATCATCGTGTTCGACGAAGGGGAGATCGCGCCCAACAGCATGGGTACGCCGACGTTCGTCATCCCCGCCGTCGTCACCGATCCCATCGCCTCTCCCGAAGGTCTGCTTGCAGGAGGTGACGGGGCATGATAAAAGTTGCCGTTTTGGACGACGTGCGGGAAGATCTGGAACGGGCGCGCGGATTGGCGGAGGCGTTTGCGAAGTCCGCGGCGCTTCCGATGTCGGTCAGGGTCTTCGAAAATCCCTTCGATCTGCTGGATCATATAGAGAAAAACGGCGGTTTTGAATTGTATCTGCTCGACATCGTCATGCTGCGTCTGTCGGGTCTGGACGTGGCGGAGGAGATCCGCCGCCGGGAAGAGAGCGCGGAGATCATCTTTCTCACCTCTTCCCGCGAATACGCCCTGGACGCCTTCGGGGTCAACGCGGCGGGGTATCTGGTCAAGCCGATCGCCGAAGAGGCTTTTGCCGAAGTTTTCGGGCGCGTGCTCGGGAAAATAGCCGCCGCCGGCAGTTCGCCCCTGTATATCAAGGTCAACGGCGGGATGCGCAAGGTCATGACGGACGAGATCGTCCTGATCGAAAGTTTCAACCATTACAGGACGGTAAAGCTGTCGAACGGCGGGGAGATCGTGACGCCGACCACCCTGTCCGAATTTTCCGAAATGCTCAGGCCTTTCCGCGCCTTCGATTCTCCCCATCGGACGTACATCGTGAACATGAATTACGTCTCGGGCATGCAGGGGTATGAACTGATCGTGGCGGACACGGTCATGCCGATTTCCAAGAGCGCCTATCGGAAATTCAAGGAGAATTATATCCGATATTGCTTCGAAAAGTGACGGGAAGAGAAAAGGGCGGGGTTTCCGCTCTTTTCTTTTTTTGCTGCGGGCGGCGGGCAAACGTGCGGACGTGCGGCAGATCCGGGCGCATAAATGCGGGCGGATTGCACATACTGCGGTAAGGAGGAAAAAGTTATGCGTATTGCAAACATCGTTTCTTATGTGCTCGTCCTTTTGGGCGCCGTCAACTGGGGACTGTACGGAATTTTCGATTTCAATCTCGTCTCCGCCATCTTCGGGGGCGCGCGGAGCGTCGGCTCCGTCATCGTATATTCCGTTATCGCCGCGGCGGCGGTCTGGCTGATCATCTCCCCGATTATCACGAAGGGATTGCTGGTCATGGGGCACGACCGCGGCCGCGAATGAGCTTTCGGCCGTGCGCCGTTCCGTTCCGGCTTTCTGTCCTTTCGGGTGACGGTCGGAACTCATAAAAAAGAAAAAACGGGCTTTTCCCTGTGAAAAGTCCGTTTTTTTCTCGTGCGGCAAGATTCCGTTCCGGAATTTTTTACGGCAGGGGGAGCCGGACGGGAGACCGCCGGCGCGGGATTCGGGGGCGCAGATCCGGCGCAGGGCGGGAAAAAGGAGCGCGATTATTCCTCTTCGGAATTTTCTTCGTCGAACAGTTCCCGCATATCCACTTTCAGCACCTTGGCGATGATAAACACTTCTTTGTCCGTCGCGCTCCGGATCTGCCCTTCCAGCTTGGAATAGCTGGTCGGATTGATGTCCAGCCCCGCCGTCTGCAGCTGGGCGATGAAGTCCTTCTGACTGATTTTCCGCTCTTTGCGGAGCGCTTCGGCTTTCCTGCCGATGATGTTTGCCCTTCCGTATTCTTTTTTTCGCAGTTTCATGGCAAAACCTCTCTCACTTTTTCTTTTGCGGATTATATCACCCTTTTGGCGCGGCATGATTCCGTAGTGGAATTTTATGCCGTATTCCCCAATTAAACGAATCGGAAAGCCGTTTCGGGCGGATTTTTTTGTTTTTTCCACTCTTTTTTCGCAAATGAGTGTTCTATCTCTCCGAACGGGCGCAACGTACTCGTTCGCCCGTTCGGGGGGCTTTGGTAAAAATTTAACATAGATTTCGCATTTCCCGCGCCTTTTGCCGTTTGATTTTTTACGGAAAGTGTGATATAATATATGCCGGAATCGGCAGATGGCTGAAGATCGGAAGAAAGCCGGAGCGGTTTCGGCGGGCGGTCGTGCGGATCGTCCCGACCGGAGGAAGGATTTTATCGGAGCGGTATATATGGAAAAACTTATGGGCATCGACGTGGGGTCGACGACGGTCAAGGTGACGGTCATCTCTCCCGGAACGGGCGAAATTTTATTCAAGAGTTACGAGCGGCATTTTTCGCGCGTCAAGGAATGCGTCCTCGCGGAACTGGAAAAGGTGCGGGCGCTGTTTCCGGGCGAGCGTTTCCGCGCCGCGATTACGGGCAGCGCGGGGCTGGGGCTCGCCGAGAAGAGCGGGGTCGCCTTCGTGCAGGAGGTGCAGGCGGCGTTCATCGCCATCCGCAAATACTATCCCGACGCGGACGTCGCCGTGGAACTCGGCGGCGAAGACGCGAAGATCATCTTCGTCACGGGCGGCACCGAACAGCGCATGAACGGCAGCTGCGCGGGGGGCACGGGAGCGTTCATCGACCAGATGGCGACTCTCCTCAACATCTCCGTGGACGAGATGGACGCGCTCGCCATGCAGGCGGAAAAGACCTATCCCATCGCCTCCCGCTGCGGCGTGTTTGCCAAGTCGGACATCCAGCCCCTTCTCAACCAGGGCGCGGCGAAGTCGGACATCGCGGCGTCCATTTTCCAGGCGGTCGTCGACCAGACGGTGGCAGGATTGGCGCAGGGGCGGCGGATCAAGGGCAAAGTGCTGTTTTTGGGAGGCCCCCTTTATTTCCTCAAAGCGCTGCGCAGGGCGTTCGAGCGGACTTTGAAGCTGGACGAAGAACACGCGGTGTTTCCCGAAAACGCTCCCTGTTTCATGTCTTTGGGCGCGGCGCTGTACGCGGAGAACGCGGACGGGGCACCCATGGAAGAGATCATCGCCAAAATCCGGGACAGCAAGAGCAGCGACGACATCGTGACGGGGGAGCCGCTGTTCAAAGATCGGGAGGAATACGACGAATTTATCGCCCGCCACAAGCGCAGCGATCTGAGCTTTGCGGACATCCATACCTATCGGGGGGACGCCTATCTCGGCATCGACAGCGGCTCGACGACGACCAAGATGATTCTGATCACCGACGACTGCCGCATCCTCTATTCCCATTATCAGACCAACAACGGGCAGCCGCTGGACATCGTGGCGGAGCGCCTGAAAGAGATTTATTCTTTGGCGGAAAACCGGATCAACATCCGCGCGAGCGCCGTGACGGGGTACGGCGAAGACCTCATCAAGGCGGCGCTCAAAGCCGATTTCGGCATCGTGGAGACGGTGGCGCACTTCAAGGCGGCGCTGCATTTCAACCCCAAAGCCGATTTCATCATCGACATCGGCGGACAGGACATCAAGTGCTTCAAGGTGAAAAATCACGCCATCGACTCCATCATGCTCAACGAGGCGTGTTCTTCGGGGTGCGGGTCTTTCATTCAGACTTTCGCCAAGGCGATGGACATGGACATCGAAGAGTTTTCCCGCCTGGGGCTGTTTGCCAGACACCCCGTCGAACTCGGCTCCCGCTGCACGGTGTTCATGAACAGTTCGGTCAAGCAGGCGCAGAAAGAGGGGGCGAGCGTGGAGGACATCTCCGCGGGGCTGTCCGCTTCCATCGTCAAAAACGCCATCTATAAGGTCATCCGCGCCAAGACGCCGGACGAATTGGGCGAAAACATCGTCGTGCAGGGGGGCACGTTCATGAACGACGCCGTTCTGCGCTCCTTCGAGAAGGAGACGGGAAAGGAGGTCATCCGCCCCGCGATCGCGGGCTTGATGGGGGCGTTCGGCGCGGCGCTGTACGCCAAGGAAGCGCAGCCGGCATACGTCGCGACCAGCTCCGTCCTCTCCGCGCCCGAACTTGCCGACTTCACCTATTCTTCCCGCGCCTCCGTGTGCAAGGGCTGTACGGCCAAATGCAATATCAACATCGTGACGTTTGCGGACGGCAGAAAATACATATCGGGCAACAAGTGCGAGCGCGGCGCGGGCAAAAAGCCCCGTTCGGACGACCTCGACATGTTCTCCTATAAATACCGCCGCCTGCAGGAGTGCGTCTCCGCGCCGGACGGCGGGAAAAAGCGGGGGAGAGTGGGGCTGCCCTTCCAGCTCGTCATGTTCGAACAGCTTCCCCTTTGGGCGGGCTTTTTCGAAAAGCTCGGCTTTGAGGTCGTGCTCAGCGACAAGAGTTCGCGGGAACTGTATTTCCGCGGTCAGCACACGGTGGCGAGCGATACGGCGTGCTATCCCGCCAAACTCATACACGGGCACATCGAAAGTTTGCTCGACAAGGGGGTGGACTTCATCTTCTATCCCTGCGAAAGCTATAATCTCGACGAACACGATTCCGCCAATCATTACAACTGCCCGGTGGTGGCGTACTATCCCGAACTCCTCAAAGCCAACAACGAACGGCTGAACGAAGACAATTTCGTCATGCCCTATCTCGACCCCAATATGCGGCAGAGCACGGTGCGCAATCTGCGCCGCGCGCTGAAAAAGTATAAACTCGGCAAAAAAGAGGCGGAAGAGGCGCTGGACGAAGGCTTCGCGCGGCTGGAAAAGTACCACGCTGACGTGCGGGCGAAGGGCAGGGAGATCGCGGAAAAGGCGCGCGCGGAGGGCAGACAGATCGTCGTCCTCGCGGGGCGGCCCTATCACGCCGATCCCGAAATCAATCACGGAATCGGGAAGCTGCTCACTTCCCTGGGGCTCGCCGTGCTGTCCGAAGACAGCGTTTTCGACGAAGCGCCTCTCGTCAAGGTCAACGTCCTGAACCAGTGGACGTATCACGCCCGGCTGTACCGCGCCGCGGAATACGTCGCGCATCAGAAGGACATGAATCTCGTGCAGCTCGTCTCCTTCGGGTGCGGCATCGACGCGATCACGACGGACGAAGTGCGCTCCATTCTCGAAAAGAACGGAAAGCTGTACACGCAGATCAAGATCGATGAAATCAACAATCTGGGCGTCGTGCGCATCCGGCTGCGGAGCATGCTGGCGGCGATCGAAGAACAGAACGCGGCGCGGGAGCAGTCGGAGTCGTATGCCGAAGTGGCGGCCGCGGAAAGCGTGTGAGCGGAGAAATGTATGCAGAAGAAAATTCAGGAACAGGAAAATCAGACAAAACCGACGGTGGATTACACCGAAGATTATCCCAGGTTTGACCCCGCCGGGCGGGGGGAATATACCATTCTCGTCCCCGATATGCTCCCCTGGCATTTCGACATCATCCGGCAGGTGGTGGCGAAGCGGGGGTATAAAATGGAGGTGCTGAAAAACGATTCCCGCGCCGTCATCGACGAGGGACTCAAACACGTCCACAACGATACCTGCTATCCCGCCCTGTGCGTGATCGGGCAGTATATAGACGCGCTCAAAAGCGGGAAATACGACCCGGATAAGACGGCGGTGATGATCACCCAATCGGGCGGCGGCTGCCGGGCGTCCAATTACGTCCCGCTCATCCGCAAGGCGCTGAAAGCGGAATTTCCGCAAGTGCCCGTGCTCTCCCTCAACTTCGCGGGGCTGGAAAAGGGAAACAGCATCGAAGTGGATCTGTCCCTCCTTCTGGAGCTGGCATTCGCGATTTTTTACGGGGACAGCCTGATGACGCTGTACAATCAGACAAAGCCCTACGAAGTGCACGAAGGGGACGCCGACAGGGCGCGGACGGATTGCTTTGCCGAGATCGGCAGGGCGTTCGAAGGCAAGGGGTATCTGCATTATAAAAAACTGACCAAGAAGATGATCGGGCGCTTCGGAGAGGTGGAGCGCCGGAAGGAAAAAAAGGTGCGCGTCGGCATCGTCGGGGAGATCTACGTCAAATATTCCCCGCTCGGCAACTCTCATCTGGAGGCGTTTTTGCTCTCCGAAGGCTGCGAACCCGTCGTGCCCGCCCTCATGGATTTCGTCCTCTATTGTATCGTGAACAACATCAACGATACCCGCCTCTACGGCAGGACGAAAAAGATGGGGCTCGTCTATTCGATCGTCTATAAAGTGGCGTACCACATTCAGAAACAGATCATTTCCGTCTATAAAAAGGACGGCAGATTCGAGCCGCCCCACGATTTCGAGCACTTGCGCCGCTGCGCGGACAAGGTGATCAATCAGGGGGTGAAGATGGGGGAAGGATGGCTGATTCCCGCCGAGATGGCGGCGCTCGCCGAGACGGGCACGGAAAATATCGTCTGCGCCCAGCCCTTCGGCTGCCTGCCCAATCACATCGCGGGAAAGGGAGCGGTGCGCGCCGTCAAAGCGCTCTTCCCCGACGAGAACGTCGTCGCGATCGATTACGATTCCTCCGCCTCCCGCGTCAACCAGGAGAACCGGATCAAACTCATGCTCGCCACCGCGCGGGAAAATCTGAAAAACAAAGAAAAATCCGGCGCGAATTATTGAGCGCCGGGCACAGGTTTCAGCTGAAAAAATTGCCGGAAAGCAGATATTGTTTTCCGGCGATTTTTTGTTGTTTTTGGAAAAATACTTTTCGTTTTTTGTATATTCAAACGGACGTAAAATTCAATTACTTGTTAACTGTCACATATTTTTATGGACACTAATATTATGTGGTGATCTAAGGAATATCAAAAGATTTGAGGTCAAAAGGGTTAAGCTTAAAGAGTTGATTGCCGCGAAGCTTCATGTTTGAAAGATTATGACTTGTCAAACTATTATGTGTTTAGCTTAAGGAGTTTTACTTTGTGATCATATGCAAATCGAATTGAATCAGCTTTAAGACCGCTTGATTGCGATGAAATTATTTATGAAAGTCATTACTAATGTGTGTGAGAAGGATTTGACATTGTTGGATTATAGAACAAAGATTGTGTATAACAAAAAATTTTTACGTTTCATATTGACAAAAGATGAAAGATATGGTAATATATGTATGTAAAGACATAAATTTATGGACACTCTCAAAATAAAGGTATCAGAGGCATAAAGTAAGCGTATGAGTTCGGTCAACCTATACGCTTGTTGTTATTTATCGGAATTATTGAGTTTATGGCGTAAAACGGAAGCTATATCGATTTTGTACACGATATCTATTTCACGTTCTTTGCCCGTGATTTTCGGCAAACCGCCTACGATGATACGGTCTATCAGCTCATAGCACATCTCGCGGGTAAGTTCCGGCGCTTCGAGATACTTCTTGATATTCCGTATAAAGTCATCGGCACTCTGTATCGTGTTTTCCGTTTCGGTCAGTTTTGCCTCCAACTCCTCAATTTCGGCTTCGAGTTTCTTTTGCTCGTCGGAATATTTCTGTATGAATCCGATACAGATATCCTCCGGCATTTTACCTTTCAGTCTGTCCTCATAGGCAAGCTGCATAAGTCGGGATAATTCTTCAATACGGTTTCTCTTACCCTGTAATTCCTTTTTGGCGGCTTTTATGGATTTTTCCTGCACTTCCGCATTGTGCCGGATAAACTCTTCGCGAATAGCCTTTTCGTCAAGGACGATCCGCTGCGCCATTTCCCGTATATCGTCAAGGATTATTTTTTCGAGAGTCTTTGCCGCTATGTGATGGGAAAAGCATATCGTCTT
>DVGN01000059.1 GCA_018712725.1 Candidatus Scatosoma pullicola | reverse complement strand
GGGCGGCGGAGACGAGCGCCAGAAAGGGATAGATGAGGACGTCGTTGAACGAGTGGATGCCCGATCTGGCGATGTGATAGACGGAGGAGACGATTCCCGCCGCCGATACGATAAACCCCGCCGCGATCAGGGCGTAGTGCATGGGGGAGAACCGGAAGCGGAAATATTCGGTCTGCAGCTTGGGAGTATTTTTCTTCATGCCATCATTATAGCACACAAAACGGGAAAATGCAAACAAAAAATTCCCGCAGGCGATTTTTTGCGGGAGAAGAATGGGAAAATCGCGGAAAGATAGAACGAAAGGCAGGAAAAACGGCGCTCCCGACAGGTTTCGGAAACGCCGCTTTCGTCCGTTCTTCTTCTGTTTTCGTCAGCCGGCGGAGCGGGCGTTGCCGCAGCCGTCCGATCCGGATTTTTCGCCGCCTCCGGAAATTCCGGAATTTCCGGAATTTTCGGGGCTTCCGGGCGTCACGGAGTCATCGGAAGAATCTCCGGGTTCGCAGCCCGGGCATTTTCCCGGGGCGTGGTGCGGGCGATGGGGATGGGGACGGGGCATTTTATCCCTGTTTTTCTGTCCGTCGGAATCGGGGGAAGGAAGTTTATCCCGTTTGTCTCTTTTGCCGCGCGCCTGTTCTCTGCCGGGCATTCTCGGCTCGGGGCGAAGGCCGGGCAGGGGCTGCGGGGGCAGGGGAGGAAGCTCGTCGCTTTGCGAGGTCTGTTCCCGCGTCTGCGGGAATTCGGGCGAGGAGGCAGCCGTTTTGCCGCAAGCCGTCGCCGGGAGGATGAGAAGCAGTGCCGCCGCGCAGAGGGCGGGTAAAATGCGATAACCTTTCATACCGTCAGTTTGCGCGCATTCCGCCGGAATTATGCCGCCGGATGGAAAATTTTCGGAAAAGGCGGGTTTCCCGGTTGCCTTTTTTACAAAAGCGCGGTATAATAGAATATAAAGAATATAAAGCACATCATAATCGAAAAAAACGATTCGGGGCAGAATATGGAAAATCATTTACAGGCGGAACAAACACAGGCGGAAGAACGGGAACGCAGACAGTTCCTGAAAATGACGACGACGCCCATTCCGAAACTCATCGTCACGCTCGCGATCCCCACCATGCTGAACATGATGGTCTCTTCCCTGTACAATCTCGCGGACACCTATTTCGTGTCGGGGCTGGGGGAGGACGCGACGGGCGCGGTCAGCGTGGTGCTCTCCCTCATGTCCGTCATCCAGGCGATCGGTTACACCTTCGGCATGGGGGCGGGGAGCATCATTTCCCGACTGCTCGGCAAGCGGGCGCAGAAGGAAGCGGACGAAGTCTCTTCTTCGGCGTTTTTCGCCGCCGGAGCGGCGGGGCTGATCATCCTGATCGTCGGGTTCATCTTTCTGACACCCCTGATGTGGCTGTTCGGCTCCTCTTCGCAGGCGGTTCTGGAAAACGCCAGGCGGTATTCCCGTTACATATTGCTCGCCGCGCCCTTCATGTGCATGTCCTTCGTCATGAACAACCTTCTGCGCTCGCAGGGCAAGGCGGTTCTGTCCATGATCGGATTGGTGACGGGAGCCGTCATCAACGTCGGGCTCGATCCGCTGTTCATCACCGGATTCGGAATGGGGATCGACGGGGCGGGGCTGGCGACCTGTCTCAGCCAGATCATTAGCTTTCTGATCCTGTTGTTTATGTTCCTTTCGGGGCGGAGCATCACCCGCCTGCGCGTCCGCAGCGTCGCCCGCCGCGGCAAAGTGTATTGGGAGGTGATCTCCACCGGTTTCCCCTCCTTTTGCCGTCAGATCCTCGCCAGCCTCTGTTCCGTCTTTCTGAATTGGGCGGTCAAGGAATACGGCGACGGCGCGCTCGCGGCGATGGGGGTGGTGCAGAAGGTGTTCATGTTCGCCTTTTCCATCGCGCTGGGCGTGGGGCAGGGGTTCCAGCCCGTCCTCGGCTATAATTACAGCGCCGGAAAGTTCGGCAGGGTGCGCAAGGCATATCTCTTCACGCTCGGATTTTCCATGGCGCTCATGACGGTTTTTGCCGTCTGCTGCGCGGCTGCCGCCCCCGCCATCATGCGGGCGTTTCTGCATTATCCCGAATCCCGGGCGATCGGCACGCTCGCCCTGCGCCTGCAATGTATCTGCATGCCGCTGCTGCCTCTCAATTTCATGGCGGGGCTGACCTATCAGATCGTCGGAAACAAGGCGGTCGCCGCCCTCCTGTCCTGTTCGCGGCAGGGGCTGTTCTTCATTCCCGCCATCCTCATCCTTCCCGTCATATGGGATCTTACGGGCGTACAGTGCGCGCAGGCGGTTTCCGACGCGTTCGCCTTTTTGTTCGCGGTGCCCTTCACGGTTTCGTTTATGCGCCGGTTGAAGCGGCTGCAAAAGGGGACGGAAAATGTGCTGTCCGAAGGAATTTCGGAACATACGGAAGGGGCAGGGGAGTGACGAGCGAAAAAAGTTTTTTCCCGAAATCCGCGCGGAAGAGCGCTTTCGGGAGGATCGGTCGGCAGATATTTTTCCCGGAAATTGCGTAAAAGCATATAAAAAGTGCAATGGAAAAGACGGAAAAAGCGCGCCCGCAATTTATGCGGGCGCGCAAGTCATACCGGCGCGCAAGCGCGCGCTGCGGTCGTGTAAAGCCGATTTTGATTTTTCCGGCGCGTTATTCCTCTTTCAGCGTTTCGGAATCGGTGAGCACGGGGGAGTTGCGCGCAAAGCGCTTGACAGACTCCACCGCGTTTTCGCAGCGGCGCTTGGTGCGGTAATGCTCGCCGAGGCAGAGGAGCTGTCCGTTGCCGTTGAGCAGTTTGTAGATATAGTCCCCGCGCTTGGTGAGCGAGATGCGGAAGTTGCCGCGGGCGATGTTCGCCTTATGCGTCTCGATGCCGTTGATGGCGCCCACGTAAGTGGTGTATTCTTCGCTGGAAAGCAGCTTTTCGCCGTTGGAGGCGTACAGTTCGAAATAGAATACCTGTTCGCCGTCCTCCGCGGTGTTGGAATGGATGATCCATTTTCCGTTATAGCCGTTGTCGGGATATTCGGGCGCCGCGTCGTCCTCTTCCTCTTCGGGCGGGGGCGTGATGACGATGTCCTGCACGTTCTCGTCGATGATGGCGGTGCGGGCGAAGCGCTTGGTCGATTCGATGGCGCTTTCGCAGCGCGCCTTGGTGGCGTAGTGTTCGCCCATGCACAGGAGCATGTTCTTGCCGCTCAGCAGCTTGAAGATATAGTCGCCCTTCTTGGACAGCATGATTTTGAAATTGCCGCGGGCGATGTTCGCCTTATGCGTCTCGATGCCGCCCAGCGCGCCGTTGTAAGTGGTGTAGTCCTCGCTGGTGAGCAGCTTTTCGCCGTTGGAAGCGCGAAGTTCGAAAAAGAACATCTCTTCCCCGTTTTCGCCGGCGTGGATGTCGGCGGAATCGGGCTTTGCCGTCACGACCCGGCAAATGACCCATTTTCCGCTGTACTTGGCAATGCGGTCGGCTTCGTCCTCTTCGTCGTAGAAATCGTTTTCGTCCTCAATCGGTGCATTTTTGAGGTCTTCAAAGTTCATATGTCCCTCCTTGGAATTTGTTTTATTTTTTTTGTTTTTTGATTTCTTTGATGAAGTCTTTGTCCGGGCGGCCTTCGGGGCGGCGGACGTCTTATCCGTGTTCCCGCCTTCGGACGGCGTTCCCGATGTTTGGTTCTTTTCGTTTTCGGCGGTTTCCGCCTGTTCCCGGACGGACGGAACTTCCGGCGCTTCCTTCTGCCCGGGGAGAGGGGAGGGGACCGAAATCTCATTTTCCTCTTTGCCGGTCTCTTCGGGCTCCGGCATCCATGTTCCCGTCGTTCCCGTCGGGGCATCCGGACTGAGATCGGCGGGACGGCGGAATATTTCCCCGTCCTCTTCGTCGTCGGAGACCTTTGAAGGGGGAGCTTGCGCGGGGGCAGGGTTTTGCCCGCCGAGACTTGCGCCCGCTCCGTTCTCCTCCGCCGCTTTTGCCTCGGGGGAGAAATCCGCCTTTTGTCCGCCTTCCGACGGCGTTTTTTTCCTGCTTCTGACGATCAGAAGGACGACGGCGACGACGATGACGGCGAGACAGACGATCAGCACCGCCGCCAGAGCGGTATGTTCTTTCAAATATGCAAACATGGCTTCTCCCCTGCCCGGCTCCGGCGCAATTTCTGCCCGGCAATCGGAATTACGGTATTCTTTATATATATTGTAATATAAAACGAAGAAAAAGTCAATAGAGAAACGAAAAAAAATTCAAAGGATTTTCAATAAATTTGACTTTATGCGCCAAAAGAGGTACAATAAGGGGGTCATGAAAGAATACGCAACGATTATCGTCGGCGGCGGCGCCTCCGGATTGTTCTGCGCGGCGTCCCTTCCGCACGGAAACGACGCCCTCCTTCTCGAACGCGGGGAGCGCGTCGGCCGCAAATTGTCGGCGACGGGCAACGGTCAGGGGAACGTCACAAACCTGCATATGTCCGCCGGACATTATTTTTCCCTTCGCGGCGATCCCGAAGGGGTTTTGCCGCGCGCCCTTTCCCGGCACGGGGAGAGGGATATGCTCGCCTTTTTCGGGAACCTGGGCGGCGTCTTTCTGCCCGACGCCCGGGGCAGGATATATCCCGCGGGCAGGCAGGCGTCTGCCGTCACCGATCTGCTCCGCTTCGCCGCGGCGAAAAACGGGGTGCGGACGGAGGCGGAAAGTCGGGTGATTTCTCTGAAACGCGAAGGGCAGGGATTTGCCGTCGGCGTGCAGACCCCGGCAGGGACGAAAACTTACCGCGCCCGCCGCGTCGTGCTGTGCGCGGGCGGGAAGGCGGCGAAAAATTTCGGGACGGACGGAAGCGCCTATGCGCTCGCGGAGGGGCTGGGGCACTCCGTCACGCCCTTGTACCCCTCTTTGGTGCAGATCAGGACGGAACGGTCGCCCATCCGCGGCCTGAAGGGGATTCGCGCGGAAGCCGTCCTTTCCGCCCGCACGGAAGGGGGACGGAAAATCGCGAAGGAGCGCGGGGACGTCATCTTCACCGACTACGGCGTCTCGGGCGACGCCGCCTTCCGGCTTTCCGCTTTCGTGACGGAGCGGCGGGAAAAAATTTTCCTCTCATTGGCGTTTTTGCCCGATCTGCCCGAAGAGAAGATCGCCGCCGCGCTGCGGCGCAAGCGGGAGGCGTTTCCCGAACTCCCCGCGGGAGAACTGCTCGGCGGCATCGTCAACAATGCCCTGGGCAGGGCGATCGCCCGTCGGTGCGATCCTGACGACTCCGAGTCGGCGGCGCGCGCGCTGAAAAATTTTACGCTCGCGGCGGAGGGGACGCTCGGCTTCGACGGCGCGCAGGTGACGAAAGGGGGGATCCCGCTCGCCGAGACGGACATAAATTTGCAGAGCCGGTTTGCCCCCGGGCTGTACTTCGCCGGGGAAATTCTCGACGTGGACGGCGAATGCGGCGGGTATAATCTGCAATGGGCGTATTCGTCGGCGCGCACGGTCGCGGACGCGATCGGCAGGGCGGAGGCGGAGGAAAAGAGATGAAAAAAATCCTCAACGATATAAAACTGTTCCCCGGACAGCCGGAGAGCGAACTCGCCCGCATCGCGGGAAAAAAGTGCCGCCTCTCCTCCCCGTGCGTCCGCATTCTGAAAAAATCCCTGGACGCGCGGGACAAAAACAATATCCGCTTCGTCTATTCGATAGAGGTCTCCGACCGACCCGAACGGCCGGAAAAACGGCAGCTCTCCCGCCTGCCCGCTTCGCGGCGTCCCGAAAATCCCGTTCTCGTCGTCGGAAGCGGTCCCGCGGGACTTTTCTGCGCCATTCGGCTGCTCGACCGCGGCGTCCCCGTCACGCTTATAGAGAGGGGGCCGTGCGTGGAGGAGCGCGCCCGGAAGATCGCCGCGTTTTCCGCGGGCGGGGGACTTGACCCCGAAGGGAACGTCCAGTTCGGCGAAGGGGGCGCGGGTACCTTTTCGGACGGGAAACTCAACACGGGCACGCACGGCGGCTTCAACAAAGAGGTGCTGGAAACCTTCGCCTCTTTCGGCGCGCCCGAAGAAATCCTCTGGCTGAACAAGCCGCACATCGGCAGCGACAATCTGAAAAAAGTGGTCGTCCGCATGCGGGAATATATCGAAAACCACGGGGGCAGGGTTGCGTTCAACGCCAAACTGACGGATGTCGTCCTGCGGGACGGGAAGATCGATGCGGCGGTGATTTCGGAGGGAAAGAACGGGGAAAAGAGGGAAATTCCCGTCTCCGCGCTCGTGCTCGCCGTGGGGCACAGCGCGCGGGATACCTTCGAAATGCTGCTTTCCCGCGGCGTCGCCATGGAACGCAAGGATTTTGCCGTCGGGGTGCGCATCGAACACCTGCAATCGGAGATCGGCAGGGCGCAGTACGGGGAGGCATACTCTCTTCTGCCGCCCGCCGACTATAAACTCGTCTCCCACGCCTCCGAAAGGGCGGCGTTCACTTTCTGCATGTGTCCGGGAGGCCTTGTCATGCCCGCGGCGAGCGAAGAGGGCGGGGTGGTGACCAACGGGATGAGCAATTACGCCCGCGACGGCATCAACGCCGACAGCGCGCTGGTCGTGCAGGTGAGAAGTTCCGATTTTCCGGGCGAATCCCCCCTTTCCGGCATAGCCTTCCAAAGGGAATTGGAACGCGCCGCCTTTGCCGCAGGCGGCGGAAAATACGGCGCGCCCGTCCAGCTCGTCGGCGATTTTCTGCGCGATCGGGAAAGTTCCGCTTTCCGGAGCGTCTCGCCCACCTATCCCGTTCCGCCCGCCTTTGCCGATCTCAGGGCGGTTCTGCCTCCCTTCGTCGTCTCGGCGATCAAGGCGGCGCTGCCCGATATGGACAGGCGGCTGAAGGGCTTT
>DVGN01000058.1 GCA_018712725.1 Candidatus Scatosoma pullicola | reverse complement strand
CACTCCCGTCGGACTTTACGCAGGCTCCTTGTCCCGTCCGCGACTGACGCCCGAAACTTCGGTTGTTCCTGCCTATTCGAAGTTCGGGGACAGGAACTTTGCCCCGAATGGGGCAAAGAGGGAGGCGCGATTTAGCGGAGCAACGCTCCGCGCGCACGCGGTTGTCTCTCCGTTAAATCTTTCCGCAAGTCACTCGTTGCTTTTGTTTTGCCCCGCAAAAGAAAAGCAACGAAACCCGGCTTTATGCCTTCCCCTTATGGTAAGGGCGTGTCGCCTCACCACCCTGCCTCCCCTTATGGTAAGGGGAGGTGTCACGAAGTGACGGAGGGATAAGAAAGCCGGCTTTTGAGGAAAAATTCTGAATCCGAAGCAAATCCGCAAGCATCCCGCAAAGGACGCGTTAAATGAAATCGTTTAACGAAACGAATTAATGGAGTTATCGATTATGTTCAAACGGCTGGAAGAAATTTTATCCCGATACGACGCCTTGTCCGAAAAGCTGTCCGATCCCGCCGTCGTCGCAGACATGGATGCCTTCAAAGCCCTTTCCAAGGAACAGGCGGACCTCAGGGAAACGGCGGAAAAATACAGGGAATACCGCGCGGGCGAAAAAGAACTCGAAGAGGATCTCTCACAGGCGGAGAGCGCGGAAAAAGAGGGAGACAAGGAGATGGCGGCGCTCTTTTCGGAAGAGGCGGCGGCTTGCCGCAAGCGGCTGGACGCCGTAAGAGAGGAGCTGAAAATCCTCCTTTTGCCCAAGGACAAAAACGACGAGCGCAGCTGTTATCTCGAACTGCGCGCGGGCGCGGGCGGGGAGGAAGCGGCGCTCTTTGCCGCCGAGCTGTCCCGCATGTATCAGAATTACTGCGCCGATCACCGCCTGAAAGTGGAGACGGAGGAATTGAGCGCCACGGAGCTGGGTGGCGTCAAGGAAGCGGTGTACCACGTCACGGGAAAGGGCGCCTATCGGCTTCTGAAATACGAAAGCGGCGTGCATCGGGTGCAGCGTGTGCCCGAGACGGAGACCCAGGGGAGGATTCACACCTCCACGGCGACGGTGGCGGTGCTGCCCGAAGCGGAGGAAGTGGAGGTCGAAATAAACGACAAAGACATCCGCATCGACATTTTCCATTCGGGGGGCGCGGGCGGACAGAACGTCAACAAAGTTGCTTCGGCGGTGCGCATCACCCATTTCCCGACCGGCATCGTCGTCACCTGTCAGGACGAGCGTTCCCAGCTGAAAAACAAGGAGCGGGCGTTCAAGGTGCTGCGTTCCCGCCTGTACGACTATTACAACGGCAGAAGCGAGAAGGAGCGCACGGAAAACCGCCGTTCTCTCGTCGGGACGGGGGACAGGAGCGAGCGCATCCGCACCTATAATTTCCCGCAGAACCGGGTGACCGATCACCGCATCGGGCTGAGTTTGTATTCTCTCGATTCCTTTATCATGGGGAAGATCGACCCGATCGTGGAGGCGTTGGCGATGGCGGACCGGGAGGCGCAGCTCGCGGGCGCGGAGGAAGAATGACGCCGAAGCGCGCATAAAACGGGCGCGGGTATATAGCGGGCATTATGGCATAATACGTGAAACGGCGGGATACGACCGAGCGGAAGACGCGGCTTTTGCCGCGTTTTTCTCTTTTCCGGCGGGGGAAAGCGCAAAAAATTTTACAAACTTTGCCGCGATCCGCTTTTGTAAGTTGATTTTTTCATAAAAAAGGAGTACAATAAAAAGAACGCACAGGGGAAAAGGATGCGCCGCGCCCGCGCGGGCGCGCAAGGCCGCTTCGGCAAAACGCCCGGCAAAACATCGGGAAAAACTTTTCACACGGAGATAAAACGGATATGAACAGAAGAATCGCATCGAGAATGACCACCATTTCCCCCTCCCTGACGCTGGCGATCACCGCCAAGTCCAAGGCGATGAAGGCGGCGGGGGAGCCCGTCGTCTCCTTCGGCGCGGGCGAACCCGACTTCAACACCCCGCAGCATATCATTGACGCCGCCAAGCGGGCTCTGGACGCGGGGTACACCAAGTACACCCCCTCTTCAGGTCTGCTTTCCCTGCGCAAGGCGGTGGCGGAGAAATTCCGCCGGGACAACGGGCTGGACTACGAGCCTTCCCAGATCATCGTCTCCAACGGCGCCAAGCACTCCATTTTCAACGCCTGCTACGCCCTGATCGAAGAGGGGGACGAAGTCATCATCCCCGCGCCCTATTGGCTGACCTATCCCGAAGTGGTCAAGGTATGCGGCGGCGTGCCCGTGTACATCGAAGGGAAGAAGGAGGACAAATTCAAATTCACCCCCGCCGATCTCGAAAGGGCGATCACGCCCAGGACCAGGATGCTCATCTTCAATTCCCCGTCCAACCCGACGGGCGCGGTATACACCGAATCGGAGGTTCGCGCGATCGCGGCGGTGTGCGAAAAGCACGAAATTTTCGTCCTCTCCGACGAAATTTACGAAAAACTCTGCTATAACGGCGTGAAGCCCTTTTCCATCGCGGCGTGTTCGGACAAGATGAAGGATCTCACGATCACCGTCAACGGCGTGTCCAAGACGTATGCGATGACGGGCTGGCGGATCGGCTATCTCGCCGCCCCCGCGGACGTCGCCAGGGCGATCGATTCCTTCCAGAGCCACGCCACCTCCAACGCCTGTTCCATCGCGCAGTACGCGGCGCTGGAAGCCCTCTCTTCGCCCGAATCGGAAGTGCAGGCGATGGTGGACGTGTTCGCGCGGCGTCGGGAAAAGATGCTCGGCCTCATCGCAAAGATCGACGGTCTGTCCGCCGTGGAGCCGGACGGCGCCTTCTATGTGATGCTGGTCGTGGGCGGACTGTACGGCAAATCGTACAAGGGCAGGAAGATCGACGGCTCCATCGCCTTTTCGGACGCCCTTCTGGAAGCGGAGAAGGTGGCGACGGTGCCGGGTGTGTCCTTCGGCGCGGACGACTGCCTGCGGCTGTCCTATTCCATGTCGGAAGCGGACATCGAAGAGGGTCTGGCGCGCATCGCGCGCTTCGTTTCGGCGCTCGGATGACGTCCGGCGGACGCCGCGCGGGAAGCTATTATGCCGAACGGGTATAAAAGAGCCGGAAAAAGGGAAAAACCGAGTGGAAAAACGCCCGATTTTCCCGCGGATGGCGGCGTGAAAAAAAATTTTTATGAAAAAACGCAAAAATTTTTCGCAAAGGTCTTGAAATTAACGCCGAAACTTGGTAGAATATAATAAACCGAAAAACTTCCCCTTCGGGAGAGGGGGAGGGGACGGGAATTCCGAAAATCAAACCGGGAGGGTTTATCGATTATGATCAAAGTGATTTACGGCTCCAAAGGGACGGGAAAGACCAAGCAGATCATCGACGCCGCCAACGCGGCGGTGGCGACGGCGAAGGGGCATCTCATCTTCATTACGGACAACAAGCGCTGCATGTACGATCTGGAGCGGGAGATCCGCTTCATCGACGTGAAGGACTTCGACATCGCGGGCGAAGCGGCGCTGTGCGGGTTCATCAAGGGCGTCATCGCGGGCAACCACGACAACGAATACGTGTACATCGACGGCGTGATGCGCATCGCGGGCAAGGCCGCGAACGAGCTGGCGGGTTTCTTCTACATGTTGGATAAAGTCGCCGAGCAGAACGGTCTGACCATCACGCTCACCGTTTCCGCGGCGAAGGAAGACCTTCCCGACTTCATCGCCAAATATCTTTGATTTCCGACGAGGTCCGCCCGCGCGCCTGCGGGCGCGCGGGCACCGGAACAGACAGGCGCCGGGCGGTCCTCACCGTCCGGTTTTTTACATCGGTCGGGCAAAGCGGCTTTTCCCGGCGGTTTGCCCTGTCTTTCGGCACGTCATGACTTACACTTCCCGCGCCGGGAGCGGAAAAACTTATCGAGAGGTAACTTTTATGAATTTCATCAGCACGAGAGGTATGGAAAAAGCGACGGCGGCGGAGGCGATCGTCAGAGGGCTGGCTTCGGACGGGGGGCTTTTTGTCCCCGAATCCTTTCCCGCCGTCACGGCGGAGGAGATAGCCTCCCTTTCCGGCATGAACTACGCCGAACGCGCCGCCTTCATCATCGGGAAATATCTCGGCGATTTCGGCGCCGACTTTCTCAAAGAGGCGTGCGCGGCGGCATACGCCTCCTTCGACAACGCCGACCCCGCTCCCCTCGTCCGCATCGGCGAGGGCCTGTACATTCTGGAACTCTTCCGCGGTCCCACCTGCGCCTTCAAGGACATCGCGCTCACCCTGCTTCCCCGCCTCCTCAAAAGGGCGGCGGAACTGACGGGGACGGAAGGGGAGATCCTCATTCTCGCCGCCACCAGCGGGGACACGGGCAAGGCGGCGCTGGAAGGCTTCCGCGACGTTCCCGGCACCAAGGCGGCGGTGTTCTTCCCCGACGAAGGGGTGTCCCGCATGCAGCGCCTGCAAATGTGCACGCAGGACGGAAACAACGTCTATGCCGCGGGCGTGAAGGGGAATTTCGACGACTGCCAGCGCGCCGTCAAAGCCCTCTTCCTTTCCGAGTCCTTCAACGCCGAACTCCGAAAGCGGGGGGTGCGGCTTTCGAGCGCCAATTCCATCAATTTCGGGCGGCTGGTGCCCCAGATCGTCTATTATTTTTCCGCCTACGCCGATCTCGTGTCCTCTTCGCAGATCGAAGCGGGCGCGCCCGTCGATTTCGCCGTCCCCACCGGCAATTTCGGGGACATTCTCGCGGGCTGGTACGCCAAGAAGATGGGGCTGCCCGTGGGGAAGCTGCTCTGCGCCTCCAACCGCAACAAAGTGCTCACCGAGTTCTTCAAAACGGGGGTGTACGACGCCAACCGCAACTTCTACCGCACGATGTCCCCCTCCATGGACATTCTCGTCTCCTCCAATCTCGAAAGGCTTCTCTTCGAAGTCTCGGGCAGGGACGCCCGCCTCACCGCTTCGCGCATGAAATCGCTGTCCGACGGGGGCAGGTATGAGATCACGTCGGCGGAACGGGAAGCGCTCGCCGAAGATTTTTACGCCGTGTGTGCCAGCGAAGACGAGACGGTGGAGGCGATGTACGACGTGTTCGAAGAGTACGGCTATGCGATGGACACGCACACGGGCGTGGCGATGCACGCGGCTTATTTCTACCGCGAAAAGCGGGACGAAAAGGACCATACCCCCGTCGTCGTGCTCTCCACCGCCAATCCCTACAAATTCCCGCAGGACGTCCTGTACGCCCTTTCGGGCAACGACGTCAAGGACTGCTTCAAGGGGATCAAGCGGCTCAACCTGCTCACGGCGATGAAGCCGCCCAAGTGCCTCACCGATCTGCGCTATAAGCCCCTGCGCTTCAAGCAGACGCTTTCCGCCGACCCCGCCAAGATGGCGGCGGAGATCCTGAAATTCGCGGAAGGGGAGATCGTGCCCGTGCCCGCCTCCTCCGGAAAGTAATTTCCGTTCCCCGTGAAACAAATCCCGCGGAAAAGCCGGCGGAAAAAACCCGCCTGCTGACATGCGGAGCGGACGGAAAAATCGGGCGGTTTTGTGGAAATTGTGATAAATTCGGTCATTTATCGCGAAACTGCCCCTTTCGGATTGCAATTTGCGGTCGGGCATGCTATAATGGAGAAAAGTCGCGCCCCGAAAAGCGCCGTGCCGGGAGACGCCCGACGAAACAGGCGGCAGGGCGGGAGGGGGTGCGCGGAGAGGATATGTTCGGTTATATTCGCCCGGATACGCCGTATCTGTATATCAAGGATCAGACGCTGTACCGCGCCATGTACTGCGGCGTTTGCAAGGGGATTTCCGCCTCCTGCGGGCAGATGGCGCGGATGGGGCTGACCTATGACGTCACCTTCTTTTCCGTCCTTTTGCACAACATCGCGGGACAGGACGTGAAGATCGAAAAATCCCACTGCCTCACCCACTGCATCCGCTCCCGGCTCATGGCGGAGCCGGACGAGCTTTCCCGGCAGCTGGGGGCGCTGAACACCATGCTCGTCTACTATAAGCTGACGGACGACATCGAAGACGGCGACAAGGGGAGGGGAAAGCGGCTTTGGTTCGTGCGCGGCCACGCCCGCGCGGCGGAGAAATATCCGCGTCTCGAACAGATCGTGCGGGAAAATCTCGCCCGGCAGAGCGAAGCGGAAAAGGCAAAGACGGACAGCCCGGACAGGGCGGCGGACGCCACCGCGACCATGATGGCGGAGCTTTCGGACGAACTGCTCGGGGAAAAGGCGACCCCCGCCACCCGCAATCTCTTTTACGCGATCGGGAAATGGATCTATCTCATCGACGCGCTGGACGATTACGACAAGGACAAAAAGAAGGGGGCGTACAACCCGCTGCTGCTCGCCTATCCCGCGGAGAGTAAGCGGGATATGCTCCGGAAGAACGGGGAAGAAGTGGAATATCTGTTCCACGCGCTGTTTTTCGACATCCGGGAAAATTTGTCAAAGATAAAATTCCGATTCAATCGCGATTTATCGGACAATATATTATTGCGGGGCTTGCCCGCGGAGACGGAACGGGTGATGCGCGCGGGGACGTGCAAGGGCAAATGCGCTCCCGCCGCCCGCGCGGAGACGGACGCGGACGGGACGAAAAGCAAATAAAACAAAAAAAGCGCCCCGCGGCAGCGGGGGAAAAGGAGAGACTGTTTCAAGCCGATGAACAAGGAACTTTACGACCTCCTCGGCGTGACGGAGGACGCCACGGACGAGGAAATCAGACAGAAGTACACCGAACTCAAAAATAAGTACAACGAAGACAGATGGCTGGACGGCGAAGCGGGCAACGAAGCCGCGCGCATGCTGGGCAGGCTGGACGCCGCCTACAACGAGATCATGGCGGAGCGCCGGGAGCGGGCGAAGAACACGGAGGGGCAGAGCGCCTACGAAGAGATCGCCTCCCTCCTGAAATCGGAGAAGCTCTCCGAAGCGCAGGCGAAGCTGGACGCCTTCAACGAGCGGGGCGCCGAATGGCACTATCTCCAGGCCGTCATATTCTATAAGAAAAATTGGTCGAACGAGAGCAAAAAGCAGCTCGAAATCGCGATGCAGATGGACCCCGGCAACCGCAAATATCAGGAAGCCTACGGCAAAATCAACGCGAAAAACGACTACCAGCGTCAGGCTGCACAGCAGCAAAACGACCCTTACGCCCCCGGGAACGGCGCGCCCGTCGACGACGGTCAGATGGGCGGGAATGCCTGCACGGCGTGCCTGTCCTATTGCTACACCTGCCTTTGCGTCAACTGCCTGTTCAACCTCTGCTGCGGCTGCAGGTAACGGGGCGGGATGAAAAAAATATCCGCTTACGAAATCGCGCTGTCGGCGATCGCCTGCGCCCTCGCCACGATCGCCCTGACGGTGGGGATTCTGGTGCCGGGACTGCAAATCACCGGATACCTGGTGGCGTCTTTTGCCCTCATGATCCCCTTGGCGAAGAAATGCTATTGGGGGGACCTGCTCGCCTATATCGGCGCGTCCGTGCTCAGCCTTTTGTTCACGGGCATCCTCATCTGGGACGTCCTGCCCTTCATCGTCTTTTTCGGGCTGCATCCGCTCGCGAACGCCTTACAGGAAAAGACGAAAATCCACCGCTTTCTCGCGCGGGCGATCAAGGCGATCTGGTTCGACGTCGCGGCGTATCTGGTGTGGCGCTTCGTGTTCGGCATGAACACGCAGTTCGAATTTGTGGATAAGTACATCATCCTCATCATTCTCGTGGGCGGAACGATTTTCTTTTTTGCGTACGACTACTTGTTTACCCTCTGCCAGAAGGCGACGGACGCCCTGGTAAACCGCTTTTTCGGCAAAAAGAAGTGAGCCGGCGGGCGGGAAATACAGACAAGGAGGAGAAAAGAAAACCCGAAATGGTTGAAAAAAATCAGATTATCCGTGCCGTGACGGAGGCTTTGAGCAGTAACGGCGAAGGAATTGTCAGGCACGAAGGAATTACTTTTTTCGTGCCTTATTGTTTGCCCGGAGAAAAGATTTCCTTCCGCGTCCTGAAAATAAAGGACAAAATCGGCTACGGCAAGGCGGAGGAGATCTTCACGCCCGCCGAAGAGCGCGTGCGCCCCAAATGCCCCGTCTTCACCCGCTGCGGGGGATGCCAGCTGCAGCATCTCTCCTATCGCTGCCAGCTCCGCTTCAAGGGCAACGTCGTAAAGGACGCCCTGCGGAAGATCGCGGGCATCGACATCCCCGTCCCCGCCGCCGTGAAAAGCGATCTGCCCTACGGCTACCGCAACAAATTGCAGCTTCCCGTGGGCGTGGACAAAGAGGGGAAAAACGTCATCGGCTTTTACGCCGAACGCAGCCACCGCATCGTGCCCCTTTCCGGCTGTCCCATCCATCCCGATTGGGCGGGGAGCCTCATCGCGGCGCTCGGGCGGTATATGGAGGAGTGCGCCGTAAAGGGCTACGACGAAGAGACGAAAAAGGGGAGCATCCGCCACATCGTCGTGCGGGAGATCGCCGGGAAATTCATCGTCGTGCTCGTCTCCGCAACCGAAGAACTGCCCAATCTCGCCCATTTCGAAAGTCTGCTCGGGGAGATCTTCCCCGTTTTTACCCTGTGGCTGAACGTCAACGATAAAGACACCAACGTCATTTTCGGGGAGAAATTTATTTTGAAGTCCGGCCCCGGCTTTTTCGAAGGGGAGGAATGCGGTATCCGCTACGAAGCGGGGCCTTCCACCTTCGTGCAGGTCAACGCGGGTGTGCGCGCGAAGCTGTACGAAGCGGTCGTCCGCGGCATCGTCCCGGACGGGGACGAGGTGGTCGTCGACGGCTATTCGGGGGGCGGACTGCTCACGGCGATGCTCGCCCGCGCCTGCCGCCGCGCCTACGGCATCGAACTCGAAGAGGAGGCGGTGCGCTGCGCCGATTCCCTGCGCGAAAAAAACGGCATTCCGAATATGATAAACCTCTGCGGCAGAGTGGAGGAAAAACTCTCCGGCGTGCTGGATAAGGAAAAGGGGGAAAAACTGCGGCTCGTGCTCGATCCGCCCCGCGCCGGAATCGCCCGAAGCGTCTTGAACGGCGTTCTCGAATCGGGCATCGAACGGATCGCGATCGTCAGCTGTAATCCCGCCACGCTCGCGCGCGATCTCGGAATTCTGACGGGCAGCCTTATCGAAAGGGAGGGCGAGCTGGTCAAAAACCCGGCATACGCCGAAGCGAAGGCGGCGGCGGAATCGGCGGCTTCTGCCCAAACGGAGGGGGCAGGGGAGAGCCGGGCGCTTTTATCGGACGAAACGGAAAGTTTTTCCGGCAATTTCGGCGGCCTGAAAGGTTACTATCATATCGGGCGCATCCAACCCTTCGACATGTTCCCCCAAACTCGTCACGTAGAGACGCTAGTGATGTTGGAACGAAAAAATCCATAAAAACTGCAATTTTTAAGGCTGAAAACGATGTTTTTCAGCCTTTTTTTGCTTTTTCGTTTTCATATCCAAATCTGACAGTCGACTTCATTGTCTGCTTTGCAATGCAAGAGCAGGCATTTTTTGACTCACCTAGTTTGCTTGGATATGTCAGAAGAAATTTAGGTAGTTTGCTTGGATATGTGAAAAACGACAGATAGTGTCCGCAAGAAAAGATACTTTCAATTTTTTCCGTCAATTTGGACTTGAAATCCGATTTAACGGATATTTTCACAGAATACATAGTTTGGATAGGGGAAGAGCGGCATTTTCATGATTTTGGAAGTGTGGCATTTGTTGAAAGTTTATATGTCGATAATATATAAGCGGAAGAGGGTACACGCGTCAAGTTTCGGGGCGCAGACAGAAGATTGCGTACAAAGGAATAGATTTTATTCCGTTCTTGTAGCCAAAATTCTTTGCGGAGACGCGAAGAGAATATTTGGGAGAATAGTTTTTGACATACGTTTGCAGGCTCTTTGCTTTTACGTTATCCGAAGATTTGACCTCTACGGGAACAGAACAGGCGTCTTGCTGTATTACAAAGTCAATTTCCGCAGTATTTCCCGAAGCCCAATAGTGCAGCGGAAATCCGTTTGCCGTCAGTTGTTCGGCAACATAGCTTTCCGCCATCATGCCTCGCGCCTTGTCTGAAAGGTTGTAGGGTTGCAAAATTGCATTCGGAGCAATCGACATGCGCATTGTCAGAAGCCCTACGTCGGAATAATAAACCTTGAACGAGGTTTGATCTTCATACAGAGAAAGGGGGTATTTGCCCTCGGTCACTCTTTGGCATCGAAGAACAACATTTGCAGATTTCAGCCATGCAAGTGCTGTTTCATAATCTCTGGCTCGTGCTTTTGAGCCGATGACGGAGTATTGAAATTTTGTGTTTTCTTTTGAAAGCTGCGCAAAGAGCGAGTTGTAAACTTCGATACTCTTGATCATATCCGAAGGCGTTGTGTACTTTGCCATATCTGCGATGTACGCATCGGAAATCGTGCTCTGTTCTGCGCGCACTGCATTGAAGTCACCTGAATCGAGATATGTTTGTACTGCGGCGGGGTAGCCTCCGACAATAAGATATGTGCGGTACAAGTCCATTGCCTTTTCGTGCAATGCAAATGGAGAAAACTCGGCATATGCTTCTTTAATGAGTGAAATAAGTTTTTCATTGTCGGTTGCAAGCAGGAATTCTTCAAATGTAAGAGGATACATTGTTATCATATCGACTTTTCCGACAGGGAAAGAATAGTGGCCCCGATTGACAGCAAGCCCTAACAGGCTGCCTGCCGCTACGATGTGATAATCGTTCGCCTGCTCCTGAAAGTATTTGAGCGATGTCAGAGCGCGTTCGCACGCCTGAATTTCATCGAAGATGATAAGCGTGTCGCCTTTTGTTATCTGCGTATTGTACATGGCGGAGATCGCGGAAACGATACGCTCAGGAACAAGGTCGCGCTCAAATACGGCATGCAGATCCGCCGTGTTTTCAAAGTTGCAATAGACGGTATTTGCGTAATGCTCTTTGCCAAAGGCGAGCATGGAGTACGTTTTTCCGATTTGCCTTGCTCCGTAGATGAGGAGCGGTTTGCGGTTTGCTGAATTTTTCCATTCAATGAGCCGTCTTTCGATGAGCCTTTTCATGTCAGTGCCTCCTTATGTACTATAAGTATAGCAGATTGTTGGGGGAAAGTCAATATATATCACGAAATACATATGAAAAAGTGTAAAATAAATCACGTTTATGGCACGAATAATGTCGAAATGGGTATGTCTGCCTGATTGCGCATATCGAAAAACCGTAACCAATGCATGAATGGTACATATCTAAGTATGATATACGACATATGTATATGTATTAACAATATTGCGGCGAGTTTAGAAAAAGCATGCAGAAATCGCGCGGGTCATGGCGGAGGGCATGAACTACCGGTTTGAGCCGGTCTTTCACGAGCGGGCGTTCAGAATCCATGCGGAGCGTATAAAAAAGACTTTGGAAGAGACATAAAACGTGCAGGGCAGACTTTTTTTCTGTCTACTCTTATGGAAAGGGACATGTTTCTTGTTTTCCCTCTCTCTGCCTCCCCTTATGATAGGCAGTGTCACCCATCCCATGCCTCCCCTTATGGTAAGGGGAGGTGTCACGCCCTCCTCTCATGCCTCCCCTTATGGTAAGGGGAGGTGTCACGAAGTGACGGAGGGGATAAGAAAGTTTAAAAAACGAGACAGACAGGGATTTGCCGACGCCGTTTTTCTGAAAAGCCTTGACAAAATCCCTTGTACGTTATATAATAACGATATACGACGGCGGTGCAAAATCGGAAATCGCCTGAGAGGATGAAATTTTTCCGCCGATCGGACAGTATTCGGAAGGTGCTTGTATGGACAACGGGAATGTGCGGTTGTTTTTGAACGATTTACTCCATTGGTCCGAAGAGGATTGCAGAAAGGCAAAAGTAAAATTCAACCAATACAATAATAAAGATAATCCTTTGGATATTTATTTGTCAGCGCCCGATCAGGTCAACACCGATTGGCTGTTTTGGCGCACGAAACGCAGGTATTTTTTTGCGGGGCAGATCGCTGTCTGCCTGGTCAGACTGTCATATGATACCTGGCTTCTGACGACGATCAAAGAGGTGGTTAAAGAACTCGGCGTTTTGCACGGCGTGAATTATGAAGGGCGGGAAATTGAAAAGTTCCGTCCGCTTTACGGTCGGGTCGTAATCAAATATCATAAGACGAGCCAGCAGCAGGGCAGGGCTTACGAAAGCATCAAAGATGAATTGGAGGTTTTGCAGCTGTTGCCGTCGGTATATGACGGAGAGGATTTTCCGGGTTACGACAAAGTCCGGCTTTCCTTTGCGCAGCTTGCAAATATCGTCAGTCGGCGAAAAAAAGATTGGATAAGCGCTTTGGAAAATCAAAAAGCCGTTTATCTGATAACGGACAGACACAGCGGCAAATTGTACGTCGGTTCGGCGACGGCGGAAAAAGGAATGCTCTTGCAGCGCTGGTCTGCCTATGTCGCCACGGGACACGGGGAAAACGTCGAACTGAAAAAATTGGTCGAACGGGAGGGATTCGATTATGTGAAAAAGAATTTTCAATATTCGATTCTCGAAAATTACAATGCGAAGATTGACGATCAGGTTGTTTTAGCGCGGGAAAGCTGGTGGAAAGAGACGCTGGATTCAAGAGTACACGGATATAATGAAAACTGATTCCGAAAGGGAGGAGAGTGCGGCAATGAGGAAAGAAAACGAGAAAAATACTGTGGTCGTATCGGAAATGTTTTCCAATGCCGTCAGGCGGGAGTATATCGACGTGGCAACCGGCGAAAAAGTGGCGGCGCATATTTCCGGACGGTCGGAAGAATTGCTGTCGTTTCGGCGGAATGCGCGCGATCTTGCGGAATTTGAAAAACTGTCCGCCGATTATGCGAAGTTATTCGTTTGTGACGATGTTTGGCATACCTGGGATTTTGGAACGGAAAGCGCGGACTTTTTATATGATTTCGGAATCGATTCGGCGCATTGTATTGCTTTGCGATGGGAAGAGAGGGGAATGCTTTCCAAAAAATCGAATCGGGTAATAAGAAAATATATTTTTTGTATTTTTCCGGAAACGATTCTCGTGTTTTTCGATCCGGGGGACGATACCCGGCAATTTTTATGCGCGTTGTATCTTTCTGCGCTCCGGGTTACTTTTTCTGCCTTTGAAAAGGAGAAGAAGACGGTCGTTCGGGAAACGATTCGGGGGCCGATCGAATATTTTTATAAATTCAATCCTTCGCCGGACAGCAGGATTCTTTCCTGCCGGTGGCAACGGGTCAACAGCGACGGAAACAGGAGTTTTGCGGGCGGATTAAAGCCGGAAAACAATCCGCTTATTTTTCAGTTGGGATACGGCAGAATAACGGTGCAAATCTGCGGATTGACGGCAAATATCGAATGCAGCAATGCCGTGGCGGCAAAATGCTTTGCGGAGGATTACGCGGATTACATGAAAGGTTTGGCGCCTGCGGCGGGTGACGAAGAACGGCAGGGGAAATGGTATAATTCCGCACGGAATACCGTGAAAAAACACTGCGTTCATAAGGTTTCGCTGCGGGATAAATACAAAACGTGGGGATTGGGTAAAAAAATTTTCGTTTTCGCGGCTTGTATTTTCGGCGCTTTTTGGGGAATCGGAATTATTATCGGGCTGGCGGCATTGCTTTGGTCGAAGTTTATTTTTTGACGGGAATTTACTCCCCGAAGCGCGCCGGATTTTTCGCCCGTCTCTTCCGCCGCGACTGGCCGAAAATCCGGTCTGTCGTGCGGAAGAAAAGAGGGCGGCAAAACGCTTGTATTGCGGGCGGGAAGATGATATAATGAAAGAAAGGAAGGACGGTTTTATGCGAAGGACGAGGGACAACGGAAGAGAGGAACGGGAGCGCGGCAGGGAGGCGCGCGGCGGGC
>DVGN01000057.1 GCA_018712725.1 Candidatus Scatosoma pullicola | reverse complement strand
GCTCTGTTCCGCCTCTTCGGCACTCGTATGGACGGTGTGCCCCTCCTGCCAGAGGAATTCGCTGGTGCGCAGGAAGGGACGGGTGGTCTTTTCCCAGCGCATGACATTGCACCACTGGTTGATTTTGAAGGGCAGATCCCGATAGGACTGAATCCATTTGGAACACATCGTGCCGATGATCGTCTCGGAGGTGGGACGGATGGCGAGCGGTTCGGCGAGCTTTTCCCCGCCCGCGACGGTGACGACCGCCACTTCGGGCGCGAACCCCTCCACGTGCTCCGCCTCTTTGGTGAAATAGCTCATGGGGATGAGCAGGGGGAAATAGGCGTTTTCGACCCCCTCTTTCTTGAACCGGGCGTCCAGCTCCTTCTGAATGTTTTCCCAGATGGCGTAGCCGTACGGGCGGATGACCATCGTGCCCTTGACGGGGCCGTAATCGACGAGTTTGGTCTTCAAAACGACGTCGGTGTACCATTGGGGGAAATCCTTTTCGATGTCCGCGATCTGTTCGACGAACTGCGTTTCTTTTGCCATGCGCATACCTCTTTTTTCCGGCGCGCAACCGCGCCGCTTATTGCTTTTATTCGCTTTTTCCATTATACAGCAAACGCGCGCAATTTTCAATCGTTTTGCGCGCGTTTTTGCTTATATTTGTCAAATTTTCCCCGCCGGGGCAAGGGACTTTCCCATTTCCAGCCGCACTTCCGTCCTCTCCCGGTCTTCGTCCGAATAGGAACACAGATCGAACCCGATCGGCGCAAATCCGTTTTTGCGGTAAAAGTCGATCGCCCGCCGGTTGCACGTCTGCGTTTCGAGCACGAGCATCCGCGCCCCCGCCCTTCTTCCTTCCTCTTCCGCCCGCGCCAGAAGCGCCGAGCCGATCCCGCGGCCGCGGAAAGGAACATCGACGAGCAGTTCGGTCACGCGGAAGCGGTTGTTCCACGATTCCCGCGCGCACCCGACGGCGCCGACGAGTTTCTCCCCTTCGAAGGCGCCGAACGCGGACGGACTTTCCGCCCAATCTTCGAACAGCTCCCCTTCGAAGGACTTTTCCCGCTCCTCTCCGTAGGGGTGAAAGACCAGCCCGAACGCCCATCCTCGCACGTCGAAATCGTAATATCCGTCGGTGGTATAAGAAAAATGCAGCTTATACCCCTTCCACTTTTCTTCGGCGAGTTTTCGTATTTCCATCATTTGTTACCGGCACCCGGGGCTTGGACGAACGCAAATTCCGTCCGCGCCCGCAGCTCTTTCAGCAGCCCGTCAGTTCCTTGCGGGTGCAGGTGGACAGCCAGCCGCAGGAGACGGAACCGGGCCCGACGTGGGCGCCGATGACCGGCCCCATGATGACGATTTTCGGCTCGATGCCCCACTTTGCGCGGATCATACCCGCCAGCTCGTTTGCGCCCGCTTCGTTGTCGGTATGCACGATAACGGCGATCTTGTTCTCGTCCATGGGTGCCTTTTCCTGCGATTCCAGCACATAGTTGAACGCCTTTTTCATCCCCCGCATCTTATCGAAGACTTTGAGTTTTCCCTCCGAATCGAAGATGAGCATGGGCTTGATGTTGAGCGCCGTGCCGAACACGGCGGACACCTTGGACACCCGTCCGCCCTTGCACAGATAGAAGAGGTCGTTGGGGATGATGCAGTGCTGAATGCGCAGGCGCGCGTCCATGAGATAGTCGTAAGTCTCCCTGGCGGACTTTCCCGCGTCCCGCCAGTCGCAGGCGAGGGAGACGAGCACCCCCTGGCCGATCGTCGCCGTCAGGGGATCGACGGAATACAGGTTGAAATCGGGGTATTCCTTTTTCACCTCTTCCGCCGCCTGCTTGGCGACGCTCACCGTCCGCGCCAGCCCGGAGGAAATGGAGAAGTGCAGAACGTCTTTCACGCCCGCCTTTGCCATCTTGCGGAAATGCTCGCAATGGGCGTCGTAATTGAGCATGGAGGTGCGGGGAAAATACCCCGCCTCCACCTTGTGGTAGAAATCGAGATATTCCTGGTAGCAGGAAAAATTATCCGTAAACTCCTCCTGCTTGCCGTCCTTTTCCAGCGTGAAATTGAGGGGGGCGAACCAGATGTTCCGCTTCTCGATATAGTCGCGATACAAATCGCAGGTAGAATCCGACGACACGTCAAACTGTATCATGTACTTACTCCCGAATCCGAAATGAATTTATCATAAAAAACTATGACAATTTTATTATAGCACACAAACGGCGGCATGTCAACGGTTCGGAGAAACATATTTAAGGCAAGTTAATCAAAATTTTCCGCTTTTCCGCCCTTTGCCGTCCTCCCTTCCATTTTAACCCGTCCTTTTCCTTTTTTCCCAACGAACGCCCGATCTTTTCTTACAAAACGGAAAGGTTTGTCCCTTTCGGGGCTTTTTATCGCGCTCGCCGCAGCCCTGCCCCCGCCGTTTCCTCTTTCCGGCGAATACCGCGCCCGATTTTTCCCGGTGTTTTCCCGGCGCCCGGCGCGCGGGAAAACACCCCTTGGGAATGCTTTTGACACTTTTTCAAAAATTTTTGCGATAAATTTTCTCAAAAGGCTTGAAAAATACGATAAAAAACGTTATAATAGAAACAAGATTGCACGGCGGCGCCGCAGGCGGCGCAAAAACGGGGGCGGAAAACACGGCCGCCGCCCGAAAAGGAGTTTCGGATGGCTTTACGGGATTATCTCGCCCTGAGAAACGGCACGGACGTGCGCGGCATCGCTTCGGAGGGCGTCGCGGGCGAATACATAAACCTCACGCCCGGGCGGGCGGAAAACATCGCCGCGGCGTTCTGCCTGTGGCTGCGGGCAAAAACGGGCAAAGAAAAGGTCTGCATCGCGGTGGGACACGATTCCCGCATCTCCGCGCAATCGCTTTCGGAAGCGGCGCTTCGCGGCGTTCAGAAGGCGGGCGGAAAGGCGATCGACACCGGCCTGTCCTCCACCCCCTCCATGTTCATGCTCCTCAAAGAGAGCGATTTCGGCTGCGACGGTTCGGTCATGATCACCGCCAGCCATCTCCCCTTCAACCGCAACGGGCTGAAATTCTTCACGCCCGACGGCGGACTGAGCGGCAAAGAGGTGGAGGAGATCCTCACCCGCGCGGCGGAAGAGACCTTCCCCGAAACGGCGCCGGGGGAACGGGAGAGGAGAGCCTTCCTCCCCGCGTATGCGGCGGCGCTGGTGGAAAAGGTGCGGGCGGCGACGGGGGAACGGGAGCCGCTGAAAGGCAAGCGCATTCTCGTGGACGCGGGCAACGGCGCGGGCGGATTTTACGCGGACGAAGTGCTCGTTCCCCTCGGCGCGGACACGACGGGCTCGCAGTATCTCGATCCGGACGGAATGTTCCCGGGACATATCCCCAATCCCGAAAACGAAGAGGCGATGCGCTCGGTCTGCGAAGCCGTGAAGGAAAACGAGGCGGACTTCGGCATCATCTTCGATACGGACGTGGACAGGGCGGGCGCCGTGGACAAAAACGGCGAAGAGATCAACCGCAACCGGCTGATCGCCCTCATCTCGGCGATTCTGCTCGCGGAAAAGCCGGGCACCATCGTCACCGACTCGGTCACGAGCGACGGCCTGACGAAATTCATCGAGAGCCGGGGCGGAAAGCACTGCCGCTACAAGCGCGGGTACAAAAACGTCATCGACGAAGCCGTGCGGCGGAACGCCGCCGGCGAATACACGCCGCTCGCCATAGAGACGAGCGGGCACGCCGCCCTCAAAGAGAACTATTTTCTCGACGACGGCGCCTATCTCGTGACGCGGCTGCTCATCGCCCTTGCAAAAGAGGGCAGGGCGGGCGGGGAGCTGACCGATCTCATCAAAGACCTGCCCGAGCCGAAAGAGGCGAAAGAGGCGCGCGTCCGCTTTGAAAAGGACTGCGACTTCAAGGCGCTGGGCCAAGGGGTGATAAGCGATCTCTCGGCATATGCAAAGACCCTCCCCTACGCCTCCCCCGCGCCCGAAAATTACGAAGGCATCCGCCTGAATTTCGACAAGGAACACGGCGACGGCTGGGCGCTCGTGCGGATGAGCCTGCACGAACCCATCCTCCCCGTCAATATAGAGAGCGATTCGGAGGGCGGCGCGGCGAAGATCGCCGCCGTCCTGCGGGATTTTCTCGCCCGCTATCCCTTTCTCGACCTCTCCCCTTTGGACCTGCTTCTCGGAGCGGAACCGGCGGGCGCCGGCAGCGACGAGGATGAAAATAAAAACAACACGGAGGAACAGCTCATGAACGAGAACACCGAAGAAGTCAGGACGCCCGACGAAACGCCCGAAACGGCGGAGACCGCCGGCGCCGGGACTGCGGAAACGGAAGCGTTTGCGGAAAACCCCGTCCCGGCCGGACCCGCCGAAGCAGCCGAAGAATCCGCCCCCGCCGAAGAGGCGGCAGAAGCGGAAACCGCAGAGGCGGAAGAAACGCCGGAAGAGGTGACGGAAGAGACGGAAGTCGTCGCGGAGACCGCTGAGATCGCGGAGACGGAAGGAGCGGAAGAAACCGCGGCGACCGAAGAGATCGCCGCGACCGAAGAGGCCGAGGCCGAAAGGACCGCGGAAGCGGAAGAGACCGCGCAGCCCGCCCCGGCGGCGGAAGGCGAAAAGCCGGAAGAGGTCCCGGCGGAAACTTCGGAAGAAACTCCGGAAGAAGCGCCGGAAGCGGAAGAAGAAAAAGAAAACCAAGCATCGGGAGATAACAGCATTATGGACGTACAGCAACTCACCATCAACGCGCTGAGGGTACTGCCCGCGGAGGCGATCGAGAAGGCGAAGTCGGGGCATCCCGGCATCGCGCTCGGGAGCGCGCCCATCGCGTACACCCTCTTCCAGAACTTCTTGAAGTTCAATCCGAGAGACGTGAAGTGGAACGACCGCGACCGGTTCGTGCTTTCGGCGGGACACGGCTCGGCGCTCTATTACGCGCTCCTCTACCTCTACGGCTTCGACATGACCAAAGAGGATCTCCAAAACTTCCGCCAGCTCGGAAGCAGGACGCCCGGTCATCCCGAATACGGCATCGTGCCGGGCGTGGAGACGACGACGGGCCCCCTGGGACAGGGGATCGCCAACGGCGTGGGCATGGCGCTCGCCGAAGCCCATCTCGCCGCCAGATTCAACCGCCCCGGATTCCCCGTCGTGGACCATTACACCTACGTGCTCTGCGGCGACGGATGTCTCGAAGAGGGCATTTCCTATGAAGCGTGCTCGTTCGCGGGCACGATGGGTCTGGGCAAACTCATCCTGCTCTACGACGACAACGACATCACGATCGAAGGGGACACGGACGTGACCTTCCGCGAGAACATCGGCGCGCGCTTCGCGGCGCAGAACTGGCAGGTGCTGCACGTCGATCTCGCCACCAGACCGGACGACGTGGAAGCCCTTTCCGCCGCCATCGAAAAGGCAAAGGCGCGCACGGATAAGCCCTCCATCGTCATCTGCCACACCCGCATCGGCTACGGCTCCCCTCTCGAAGGGAGCGAGAAGAGCCACGGCGCCCCGCTCGGCGAAGAGAACCTCCAAAAGACCAAGGAAAAGCTCGGCTGGCCGTGCGCGGAGGCGTTCGACTGCCCCGAAGAGGTGTTCGAGCACTGCCGCATCGCGTCGAATGCGGGCGCGGAGAAGGAGATGCTCTGGAAGAAGATGTTCGCCGAGTACGAATATACCTATCCCGAACTCGCCGAAGAATACAAGGCGCAGGCGGAAAACCGCAAGCCCGACCTCGCCACGATGACCGGGCTGTTCGACTTCGAAAAGCCGATGGCGACCCGCCAGACCTCTTCCGAAGTCCTCAACAAGATCGCGGCGAAGATGCCGCAGCTGATGGGCGGAAGCGCCGATCTCGCCTCTTCCAACCTCTCGCTGATGAAGGACACGGAAGAAATCGCATACGGCTCTTTCGGGCCCGACAACTACGCGGGCAGAAACGTCCACTTCGGCGTGCGCGAACACGCGATGGCGGCGATTGCCAACGGCATGCAGCTGCACGGCGGCGTACAGGCGTACTGCGCGACCTTCTTCGTGTTCACCGACTACTGCAAGCCGGCGATCCGCCTGGCGGCGCTGATGGACCTTCCCGTCACCTATATCCTGACGCACGATTCGATCGGCGTGGGCGAAGACGGCCCCACCCACCAGCCCGTCGAACAGCTCATCGCCCTGCGCTCCATCCCCGGCGTGAAGGTGTACCGCCCCGCGGACGGCAAAGAGACCGCCGCGGCGTGGATCTCCGCGCTGACGGGCAGCCAGCCCACCGCGCTCGTCCTGACCCGGCAGGCGCTGCCGCAGTACGAAGGCAGCGGCGCGGAAGCCCTCAAAGGCGGCTATGTGCTGGAAGACTGCGACGGCTCGCCCGACGTCCTGCTCATCGCGACGGGTTCGGAAGTCAGACTGTGCGTGGAAGCGAAGGCAAAACTGGACGCGGACGGCATCAAGGCGCGCGTGGTGTCCATGCCCTGCCTCGAAGAATTCGAGAAGCAGACGGACGAATACAAGGAAAGCGTCCTGCCCGCCGCCGTCAGGGCGCGCGTGTGCGTGGAAGCGGGCTCGCCGTACAGCTGGTATAAGTATGCGGGCGACAAGGGCGAAATCGTGGCGATGGAGAGCTTCGGCGCCTCCGGCCCCGCGGCGCAGCTGTTCGAAAAATTCGGATTCACCGCCGACAACGTCGCCGACAAGGCGAAATCGTCTCTCGCAAAGGCGAAGAACTGATCTCTGCGGCTTCTGCCGCGGAAGGCGCGCGGCGCGGCTCAGACGAGCCGCGCCGCATTCTTTCCCGGTTCCGACGCGGGCGGGAAATTTTCCGATCTGAACCGGAATTACCGGATTTTCCCTGTTTTTTCCGCATTTTTTCGGAAAAACTTCACACTCCCGCAATCCTCTTTTCGCAATCGGGATGTATAATTTATTCTGTAATAAGGGGTAAGACTTATATGACGACGGAACAATTAAACCAACTGTATCTCGTCCGCCAGAGCTGCCGGAGCTTCTCCGACAGGTCCGTGGCGAAAGAATCGGTGGAAAAGATCTGCGCTCTGGCGGGCACCGCGCCCTCCGCGTGCAATCTCCAGCCCTGGCGGGTATATGCCGTGACGGGAGAAAAACTCCCCGTCGCCAAGGCGCTGCTCAAAGCGCGGGGCAAAGCCCCCTTCGTGGACGACGCGCCCGTATTGCTCGTCATCGCGGAAGACACCCGCGCCTCCCGGGAATCCAATCCCGCCCTCTCTTACTTCGCCCCCTATGACGTCGGCGAATTTACCGCTTATCTCGTCCTGGCGGCAAAGGCGGAAGGGCTGGACAGCTGCATTCTCGGCTGGCACGACGCCCCCGAGCTGAAAGAAAAACTCGGCATCCCCGCCGACCTTTCCGTGCCCTACGTCATAGCGATCGGCTATGCGTCGGGCGGATACGAAACCCGGGCGAAGATACGCAAGCCGCAGAAGGAGATCCTCTCCTTTCTCGACTGATTTTTCATCTGCTTATCCTGTCGACTTTTCGACGCATTAACCTCTACATAACCCCAAAACGCCTGCCCTTTACGGGGCAGGCGTTTTGGGATTTATTTATCTGTTTTATTCAAACGAAACGCATATCTACTGCGCAATGCATTGTCGCCTTTGCGTTTTTGCTTGGTCACTTACGTCTAAGTAAGCTCCCTGCGCAAAATCCGCAGGCTTCGCGTCTTGCTTGTATCTCCGCGTTTTAACGGTGCCCTTTTTCGGTTTATTTGGGCGAAACGCGTCCCCCCTCTACCTCCCTATGGTAAGGGGGAAGTGTCGCGCACCCCTTCATGCCTCCCCTTTTTGTCAAAGGGGAGGTGGCACGAAGTGACGGAGGGGATAAGAAAGTCCGCTTTCGATACAGCCAATCGAAACGCCGGAAATCAATCCGCAAAAAGGGCGTCACTTGTTATGCACTTTTTGCCATTACTCGGCGCGGAGTGCCGAGCCGGAAAGGAAGGGAACTTTGTCCCATGGGGACAAAGAGGGAGGGAAAACCGCGATTTAGCGGCGTATGCCGCGCGCACGCGGTTGTCTCTCCGTTGAATTTTTCCGCAGAATTCTCGTTGCTTTTGTTTTGCCCCGCAAAAGAAAAGCAACGAAACGGAGATGTGAGGGGAGGTGTCACAAAGTGACGGAGGGGATAAGAGGTTCGAAACCGAGCAGACAATCCCTCAGTCATGCTCCGCATGACAGCTCCCTTTGCACAAGGGAGCCATGATTGGGGTGGCGTGCGGTGACAGCTTTACACAAGGGAGCCATGGTGGCGGAACGTGCACCGACAACTTTTGCACAAGGTTGCCGGGAAATAGCGGCTCCGCGCCGTCAGCCGCCGAACCCCGCGCCCGCGATGACTTCCAGAATCTCCGCGTTCGGCGCGTAATTTTCAGAAACGGTATGGGCGCCGTCTTCGGGAATCACTCCTCTGCCGTGGATGCAGTTGCCGCTCACCGGCCACAGAACGCGCGCGACGGTCAGCGTGATCCCGTCCCCGCCGAACAGATGGGGCATCGTCATCTGCATGATCCCCTTCCCGTAGGTGCGCGTTTCGCCGTTCCGTTCGCTCAGCCAGATGTCGTCGTACCCGATCGCGCCGTAGTCGATCATCGCGCCGATCAGGCACTCGGAGGCGGAAGCGGTGCCGTTGTCCGCCATGACGACGACGCGGCTGTCCGGCGAAAAGTATTCGTCCCAGAGATTCCCCGTCGACGTGTACACCTCCGATCTGCCGCTGCGGTATTCCGCCGTCGCCACCGTGAAGGTCTCCCCCTCCGCGTCCTTTCCGAAATAGGAGGCGATCTCGCTGAGGATGTTCAGATATCCGCCGCCGTTGGCGCGCAGGTCGAGAATGAGGTTTGTCTTACCCTCCGAGCGGAACACGTCCATCGCCGCCTTGAACTGTCCCGCCGCCCCGCCGTTGAACTGCGTGAGGCGGATGTACGCCGTATCGTCGTCCAGTTCGGGAATGCTGTCCGCCATGGAGGTGAGCTCGTCCGCGTTCTCCCCCGTAAAGCCGTAGGAAGAATCGGACGAGCGGTAAAAGACGTAGTTTTCCACATACGCCTCCCGGCACACCCGCGCATAGCTCCTTTCTCCCGCTCCGTCTTCGAAGAGAAGGGAGAAAAACTCCCCCTCCGCCCTCGCCAGCACGAAGGCGGAAAATTCGTCATAAGAAGAGCTTTCCGCAATCGTCTCGTCCGTCATGCCGAAGCCGACGAGATACACCCCCTCCCGGATCCCCGCCCGCTCCGCGGGGGAATTGCCGGACACGCGGGCGACGAACAGCCTGCCGTTCTCCTCTATCTCCCGGGTGGAAAACGACAGCCCTATCCCGATCTGCGCCCCCGTCGCCGACTCGATCATCGCCGAGTACTCGTCCGGGGAAAGATAGCCGGAATAGGGGTCGAGAAGTCCGTTCACGCCGTCGAACACGGCGCCGTAAAACTCTTCGTCGGTGATCTCTTCGTAATAGTTGTTCTGGATCTGGTCCTTCGCCCAGATCAGGGATCTGATCTCTTCGTCCAACGAGCTGTAAGAGGCGAGATACCCGCCGAAAAAGCCGAGCGCGGCGATCGCGACGCCGCCGGCGATGCAGCCGGCGATCTTCACGGGGTTTGCCTTTTTCTTTCGGGGCGGGGACGGAAGTTCCCGCTTTTCCCCGCCGAGCGGGGCGGGAGCGGGGGCGTTCCCTCCCCCGAAGTCGAATACATACCCCTCGCCCTCTTTCCGTCCGTTCTCCCCGCCTTCGGGGATACGATTGTTTTCCTGATCCGCCATAAGATCCTCCTTTTTTATCCGCCCGATGTTACCCGGGATAATTCGCCGCGGTCTCCCGCATACTAACTCTGCAAAAAGATTTCCGTCATTTGCCCAGAAGCCTGTATAAGATGGTCAGCACCCGGAAGGACACCGCGTCGGGGAACTGCCGGATGTTCAGCCCCGTGGCTTTCTCTATCTTGTCCAGGCGGTATAAAAGGGTGTTGCGGTGCATATACAGCTTGCGGGAAGTCTCGCTCACGTTGAGGCTGCTCTGCAAAAATTCTTCCGCCGTATTCAGCATCTCTTCGTCCGCGAAGATCTCCTTCGCCCCTTCGTCCGTCATCTCGCCGAGATACTCCATGAGCTTGCTCTCGGGCACGTCTTCCAGCATGCGGACGAGCATATATTCCTTATACGAATGCACGCTGCCGCTCCCCGAAAATACGCCCGCATACCGGAGCGCCGACGCCGCCTGGGAATAGGACAGGGAGATGTCCTTCAATCCCCTCACCACCGAGCCCACCCCGACGGTCACTTCCCCGCCCAGCTCTTCGCGGATGGATTGGGCGAGAAATTCCCCGTAATCGGCGGGAGACTGATATTCGTCCTCCTTGCCGACAAAGCGGACGAGGGCGCAGTTGTTCTTTCCGAGCACGACGACGGTATCCAGGCTGTTGCCGCCGTATTGGGAAATGAGGGAGACGACCTCTTCCATGTGCCCCGAAACGGAGAGCGCCAAGGCGAAACAGGCGGACTTCCCCACGGAAAACTTGGTCATGTAGCGATAGACGCCCGCCGAAGAGCACTCGCCGAAGAGGATGCGCTTCAAATATTCCGTCTTGGACAGATCCGCCTCCTTGTCCTGCATGCTGCCGATATAGGCGGGCAGCATGGCGGCATAGGCGCGCACGTCCCCTCCCGTCCCCTTTATGACGCCGACGTAGCCGGCATTTTTATAGAGGAAGCGGAAAAAGGTGCATTCGCCGTCGTCGGCGATCCCTTCGAACTGCCTGTCGCAGCGGGGAAGCCCCCCGCCCGGAAGTTCGGGCAGATCCTCCCTGTAACACCCGAACGCCCGCCCCAGCAGAGCGGAAACGCCCGCCGAAATCTTTTCAAGTTCCGTCATAGCCGACCTCCCGAAATCCCGTCGTTTTGCCACTGTTTTACTATTATATCCCAAACGAGGAAAAATTTCAAGGGATTTTTCCCATTTTGCGCCGCACTTTCTCTTTTTATCGCCGCAAAGACATACGCTTTGAAAAAAATTTACAAAAAAAATATTTTTTTTGTATTGACATATGCAAAAGAACGTGATATAATAAAGTAAATGGAAGGTTATCGTTTCCCGTTTTCGAAAAGCGCCGGGGGAATCGTGCGCCGAATCAAGAAAAATAAACTTTCAGGAGATATTCTATGAGCAACACAAGCACCAATTATGCCGAGCTCAATGTCACCAACGACGACATGAAAGAAATGCTCGCCGAAGGCAATGCACCCGCGGCGAAAACCGCGCCTGTAAAGAGACGCAGAAACGTCGGCTATCGCATTCTCGCGCCCATCCTCGCGATCGCGCCCATCATCGTCTTCTTCCTCGTCAACATCAGCTTCGTCATTTCGACGACGGCGGGCTATGCCGTGTACGAAGGCAAGCTGTTCGACGCTTTGAAGGCGCTGTTTACGAACGGTCTCGGCGAGTTTTACGGCTCCGCCGCGGAATCCGTCACGGGCGCTGTGACGAGCGGTTTTGAAAGTTTCAAAGTGTTCGGGATTCCCGTCCTTTCCGGCGCCGGCGCAGTCGGAAAAGTCATGGGTCTCGTCCTGTACATCCTTCCCGCCGCGATGGTACTCACCGTCATCATGGCGGTCATCGGGATCTTCTCGCGCAGAGCGGCTCCCGGCGCGGCGCGCGCGATCGCGTTCGTCAACTTCTGGGCTTACGGGCTGTATGCGCTTTGCGTACTGGCGGTTTCCCTCTATTATGACAACATCGAGACGGCGGTCGACCTCACCCTGCTCATCGCGGCGGGCGTATTCTTCCTCATCTATGTCGTCCTCGCGTTCATCAAGGCGAAGAAATATACCTGGATGACCCTTCTGATGACCATCCTGACCGCCGCGTTCGCCGGCGTGCTCCTGTACGGGATCATCGGATGCGCCGATTCGCTCGTCGCCCTCCTCTCGTCGCAGGATGCGGCCATCATCTCTTCGCTCACGAAGGGCGAATTCTATCGCTATGTCATCATCGCGGTACTCGGCGTGGCGCTTCTGGGGCTCGCCGTCTCCTGCATGAGAATGAGCACGAAAAAGGGCTACGGATTCGACATCTTCCGCTACATCGTTCACCTCATCGTCGTCGGGGTCTTCATCTACTTCGCGTTCACCGAAGATTCCCTCAAAGACATGCAGCTTTACGCGGGCATCGCGGCGGCGATCGCACTCGTACAGGTCATCCTCTGCATCGTCGCGGTTTCCATGCTGAAATCCAATAAGGCGGCAAGGGCGAAAGAGAAGGAAGAAAGGATCGCGGAGAAGGAAGCCGAAAAGGCCGCCATCGAAGCGGAAAAGGCGGAGAAGAAAGCCCGCAAGGAAGCCAAGAAGGCGGAAGGGGCGGAAACCGTAACGGAAACTGCCACTACGGCCGAAACGACCGCCGAAACGGAAGAGAAAGAAGAAGCCACGGGCGTCTATGCGGAAGCGGTGCGCTATGAGGGCGCTACGCAGGAATCCGCCGCCCGCGAAGCCGAACCCCTCACCGCCGCGGATCTGGCGGGAGAACAGGCGGCTCAGCCTCAGCAGCAGCCGGTGTACAACTACAACTTCAATACGCAGCCTCAGGAACAGCCCGCAGGGCCGGGCGCGACGGCGGATTACGACTTCTACAACAGCCGCAGCTTCGATCCGTTCATCGCCTCCCTCAGCAGCGCGGAGAGAGAACAGTTCACCGAAATCTTCATTCTCAAGTACAAGGGAGATACGAAGAACCTTCCCGACTACCAGGTCGGCGGGGACAACACCGAATTCTTCCGCAAAGTGTTCATCTATCTCGGGCAGTACAGAGATCGCATTCCCGATTCTCTCCTCTCGAAGATGTATCAGTTTGCCATCAGAAAATAATCTCCTGAATATGAAAGCCGACCCGAAAGGGTCGGTTTTCTTTTTGCCTTTTTTAACATTCCCCTTTCCTGTCTCCGCCTTAAGTCCTTGTGCAAAAGGACTGTCGCGCCATCCTCCCCCGCTTAGCTCCCTTGTGCAAATGAAATCCACTACCAGCCCCTTGTGCAAGGGGGGGGGAACGGAGGGGGATTGTCTGTTCGGTTCCCGATTTGCTTTATCGAAAACCGGCTTTTCTTATCCCCTCCGTCACTTTGTGACACCTCCCCTTTGACAAAAAGGGGAGGTGGTGCGTAGCACCGGAGGGGATAAGAAGATCGGAAATAAAATACAGGAACAGGGATTTGACGACGGCTTTGTGCAAAGGGTTCAGTCGAACATCTTCTCCCCTTTGCGGGCGAGAAACAGCCGCAGGAAACGGACGTCTTCGAGATCATCGTACTCCGTCCGCACCGCGCTCCCCTCTTTCATGAAGAAGATCTCCGCCCCGGGGATGAGAGGCAGGACGGGGGAATGGGTGGCGATGAGGAACTGGCTCCCCTCTTCCTTTGCCGCGGCGTGGATAAAATAGGCGAGGCGATACTGGTTTTCGTAAGAGAGGGCGCTTTCCGGCTCGTCGAGGATATACAGCCCGCGCGGATGCACACGGCTTTTGAAAAATTCCAAAAAACCCTCCCCGTGCGAACAGGCAGCCAATTCCCTGCCGTACATGTTTTTGATTTCGTAAAGGGTGCGGGCGTGCGGCATCGCGGCAAATCCCTTTGCCGCCCCCTTGAATTTCCCCTCCCGCTCGATCTCTTCCAGCGCGTCCTCCGCCTCTTCCGCCATCCCCTTCAATCCGAGAATATATTCCAGAAATTCCTCCGCGGAAAAGCGGAAACGGCTTTCGGCGTACTCCGTCCGCCCGATCTTCACCCGCCTGAGGACGTCGCCCGAAAACCGCCCTCTGCCCTGCCCGACCGAATGGCAGCCGCATTTTTGGGACAGCAGCCCGAGCAGCGTGGACTTCCCCGCTCCGTTGTCGCCGCAGAACACGCTCACCCGGCTTCTGAGTTCCAGCCGTCCGAGATTTTTCAGACAGAAAAAAGGATATTCTTCCCCTTGGGGGATCTCCGCATAATCCAAAAACATCTTTCTCCTTCCGTCCCTACGCTTCCCGCGCCCTTTCGTCCGTCTCTTTTGTTTTGTCCGTCCCGATCGCGGCGCCCGCGCCGTCCCCCGCTTTCGTCGGCGGAAGTTCTGCCGCCCCGCCCTCCGCAAACGTCAGTCCGCCGCGCGGCGCATAGGTCAGCGCCCGCTCCGGATCGGCGAACACCTCCTCCTCCGACAGGAAAAACGGGGAATTCTTTGCCGCTTCCTCCGAATCGATCGCAATCACGCCGTCCGAAAGGAGTTTTACGGGCAGGGAGAGGGCGGGCGCTTCCGGAAATACTTCCTTTACCCTTTCTTCCAGTCCGACGGCGTTTTCTTCATCGCCGAATTCGCAGGTTTTCCACTCCCCGTCTTGGAAAAATATCCAGTCGAACGACGGCGCGGCAAGCAGAAGGGCAAACTTGTCCCTTCCGCCCGACCACTCGTAAAAGGGCTTCCCGTCCGAAAAGGTCTTTCTTTCCAAGGGCAGACCTTTCTCTTTCGCCGCCGTATACAGCTTATAATCCGCCCTTTTCGTCACGCCGTAGGAATATTTGATGCCGAACGCCCGGAAATAGGCGGATTTTTCATATTTCCGCCGCTCGAAGGGGAACAGCTTGGCAAACAGCCGCAGGATCCCGATCGACGCCGCGAAAATCCCGAAGGCGATCCCCGTAAAAATCTTTTCCGGCAACGATTGTTTTTTCTCTTTCTCGCTCATCTTCCGGTGCACCTTCCTCTGATTCCCGTTCCCTTTCTCCGCCCTCCGGCAAAAGCCCGTCCGCGGCTTCTTCCCCTTCCGCAAGCGTCAGCCCGCCTTCAGGAGATGATCGCAGCGCTTCTGCCAACGGGCGCCTTTTCTCCCAGACGAGAAAGGCAGGGCTTTTTTTCGCTTCGGCAAAATCCCCCTTTTCGGGAAAATCGGAATGCTCTGCGAGAATTTTGACGGGAAGGGCGATCTCCCCCGCCTCTTCGGCATAATCCCTTTTCAGCGCCCTGGCAAGCGGAACGGGCTCCTCCGCTTCCAGGTCTACGGACGCCAGCCATTCCCCGTCCGTCAGGAGGAAGGTCAAAGACGCCGGAATGACGGCAATATCCCCGCTTTCCCGCTTCCAAAGATACCATGCCGCGCTCTTTCCGGACAACACCCGACGGGTCAGGGACAGATTTTTGCGGCGGGCGGCTTCATACAGGCGATAGTCGGGCTGCGCCGTGATCCCCCAGCGGTATCTGATCTGCAAAGCGCCGAAATAAGCCGATCTTTTATATCGTTTCCGCTCGAACGGCGTCGTAAACAGATAGGATATCGCCGCAAATACGCCGACAAACAGCATGACACACAATGCGGGGATCAGACAAACGATACTGATAAGGACATAAAGAGCGATCGCAAGCGCCTTTTTCCGCCCCGCTTTTTTCGTCTTTTCTTTCTCTTTCATCGTTTCCCCTTCGGAATATTTTTCTTCTATTCTAACACCTTTTTCCGCCCTTGTCAATCCCTTTCGGAAAAAGGGCGGGCTTTTCTTTTTCCCGCCGCCCGGCAAACGCCGTCGTCTCTGCCCTGCCCGCCTCATTTTTTACTTTCTTATCCCTTAATTTCTTATTCTCCCCGACTTTCTTATCCCCTCCGTCACTTCGTGACACCTCCCCTTACCATAAGGGGAGGCATGGGAATGGAGCGCACCACCACCCCTTTGTCAAAAAGGGGTGGCAAGTGGGGGGCGCATCGATCCTTCTGCCATATGGAGTGGCGTATGGGACGCTGCCGCAACTACCCTACACTATGGCTCCCTTGTGCAAAGGGAGCTGTCATGCGCAAGCATGACTGAGGGATTGTCTGTTCGGTTTTCGAACCTCTTATCCCCTCCGTCACTTCGTGACACCTCCCCTTTCCAAAAGGGGAGGCATAGAGGTGGGGTTTCGTGACACCTCCCCTTTATCAAAAAGGGGAGGCATAGAGGTGGGGTTTCGCGACACCTCCTTTGTCATAATGGAAGGCAAGGTTGGTGGTGCGAAACCTCCTTTGCTATAAGAAGAGGCAGGGAAGAAGGCAAAACGCAAGCCCGACAAAGTATTGCGCCGTATATATGCGTTTCGCCCGTCCCGAGCGAATCCATAAACCGTTAAAACGCGGAGATACAAGCAAGACGCGAAGGGCGCGGATTTTGCGCCGCGAGTTTACTTAGACGTATTAGAGCCAAGCAAAAACGCAAACCCGACAAAGTATTGCGCTGTATATA
>DVGN01000056.1 GCA_018712725.1 Candidatus Scatosoma pullicola | reverse complement strand
GCTAACAGTTTCGCTCCCACGGTTCCTTTGAAATCGTCTTCCGTTTTGTGCTTATTAACCATTAGCTTTACTTTCCATATGAAAATTCTGCCTTTTGGCACTCCGATCTCATATCTCCTCTCCCTTTGCTTCCGCTTCGCTCGATTCGATACTCGACCTTGAGTTTTCTTTGCTATGCAGTTGTCAATCTTCGGTCTTCCCGAAACGACAGTCCCGGGTGCGGTCATTAAAGAGGTTGCCCCCTTGCGTGACAGCTTATACATGATAACACTTACAAACCATAAAGTCAAGTGTTTTTTTCCGTTTTTTCGGATTTTTTTGATTTTTTTCGCTCGTCGGCGGAAATTTTTTCCTCACGGAGAAAAATTTTGCCGCCCGGACGCCCTTCGCGGCGCTCCCCGCCCGCTCTTCGCCGGCGGATTCCGCCCGCAGAATATGCCCGTATATAAAGATCTGCCTATATATAATATTGTCGCGGAAAACATCGCGGGAAAGAAGTCAATGACAGCCGCCGCAGGTGGCGCAATGCCCCGTACAGGACGGGGGTCTTTTTCCGGTAGACGAATACATGGTACCCGCATAATCCCGTTCCGTCTCGCCGCCGCAATCGGGACAGACAACTTTGTCCGTATACACTTTGACGAGCTCTTCGAACTTCTTTCCGCATTTTTTGCACTTGTACTGTAAAATCGGCATTATCCCCGCCTCCTTTTCTTTTTGACCTGTTTGGGCGTGCGGATGCGCACGGAATCGCTCATCTTCGCGAGCAGGACGGAACAGACGGCGGTGAGGACGACGGAAATGATGAGGATGATCCAGAATTCCCACGCCACGCCGCTGCCGTGAACCCCCATGCCGAAGGGCAGGTCCACGTTCATGCCCAGCAAGCCCGCGATCAGCGTCGGGATCGCGACGAGAATGGTGATGACGGTCAGCCTTTTCACGACGTTGTTCACGTTATTGGAGATGACCGAACTGAACGCGTCCATGGTCGTTTTGAGGATATCGCGGTAAATGCCGCACATCTCCGACGCCTGTCTGGTCTCGATGAGGACGTCGTCGTAGAGATCCTGATAGTCGGGATTGGACTGTACGGGTTCCATCCGAGAAAGTCTGCCGTACACCGAAGAATTGGCGCTCAGCGAGGTCGAGAAATAGACGAGGGAGTCCTGCAAGCCCAAAAGTTCGATGAGTTCCTGGTTTCGCATGGACTTATGCAGTTCCGCCTGCAGGCGCAGGGACTTTTTATCGATCTGTTTGAGCGAATAGGAAAACCGCTTGGCGTTGTCCAGCATGAAATGCAGGATGAACGCGACGGGTTTGAGCGTCGAAACGCGGCTGCGGTTGGAGCTGAAATTCGCCAGCACGGAATTGGGGTTGAGGGACACCGTGACGATGCAGCGGCTGTTGTAGATGATGGCGACGGGGATGGTCGTATAGGAATCCCCCTCTTCGGTATCCACCATCATCGGGCTGTCCACCACGTACATGGTAGCCCCATCGTCCGTATCCACACGCGCGGATTCCTCTTCGTCGAGCGCCGCTTTGAGAAGTTCTTCTGGAATGCCGCTCTTTTCCCGGATGTCCTCCACTTCGTCGTCGGTGGGGTTGATCATTTCCACCCAGCAGCGGCGCTCGAAGCCGTCGATGGGCACGATGCTGAGATTGTCGTCGGTCTTGTAAAATCTGATCATATGCGTACCGCCTTCATGGTTTGGTCGTGCGGCATCTCTGCGCCGGAAAAGGGTTTCGGGCGCAAAAAAACGCACGGGAAAAACCGCCCGTGCGTCCGTACCTGATCAGAAATCGGAAAAATGTCCTCTCCTCTTCCGTAAAAGCGATCTCAGCGTCCCGCGCACTGCGGATTTTCTTGAGTTTTCGTCATGCTACTTCGGTTGGGAACAGCGTCCATAATTGCTCCTTGCGAATCCCAAAGCGCGCGCAAAAACACGCGCCTTTCGGTCTACGTTTTTATTATACGCCACAAAATAAATTTTGGCAAGTATTTTGCCGTAAAAACTTGCCGGAAATTTTTTCGGGCGGCGAATTTTCCGCCGCCCCGCCGATGCTTTCCGCCGTTTTCCGACCGCCCTTCCGCGCATCTCCCCTTACAGCACCGCTTTTCCGCTGAGGAAGGAATCGAAAAAGCCCGCCACGTCCACGCCCGTCCTCTCGAAGCACCCGACGAGATCGGCGGGCCGGGCGATTTTGAACTTATACGAAGAATAGTAACGTTTCAGCCCTTCGAAAAACTTTTTGTCGCCGATGCTCTCCCGCAGAGTGTCCAGCATGACCATGCCCTTGTCGTAGGCGATACAGCGGTATTCGTATTCGCTGAGATAGTCGCCGAGCGACCGCGTCATGCGGGTATCCGCATCCCCGAACACCTGGCTGTAAACGCTGTAATAGGCGCGGTATTCTTCGAGCGCGTCCGCCGCCAGCCCTTCGCGCGTATAGCCGTAGTCGGGATGATTTTCAAAAAACAGCGCGGAGGAATATTCCGCCAGACCTTCGTCCTGCCAGGCGTTTTCCGCCGGATTGCTCCCCACCGCCGCATACCACCACTGGTGCGCCGTCTCGTGGGCGATCGTATAGAGCAGATCCTTTTCGCCGAGATCGTCCGAGATCATCGAAAGCGCCGGATATTCCATGCCGCCGTAGCAGAATCCCGTCTGCACGACGGAATAGGTCTCGTAGGGATAATCCCCGAACGTTCCGGCGTAATACCCAAGCGCCTCCCGGGCGAGCGCCAGATGTGCCGCCGGCTGTTCGTCGTCGTAATAGTAATACATGACCGACACGTCCCCCTCTCTGCACTCGACGACTTCGAAGCAATCGGAGAGCACGAGGGCGAAATCGCGCGCGTTCGACGCAGACATGGTATATTCCTTTTTGCTTTCCAGCGCCTTTTCCGACTGAATTTTCCCCGTGGAGGCGACCGTGTACTCCCGGGGGACGGTGAGGGTCACCGAATAGTCGGCGCAGTCCGAGAAAAAGGGCTCGCCGTCCGGATAATAGACGCATTCGTAGAAATCCCCCGCCGAGCGGCCGCAGAGGATGGGGAAGAAATTGCCGAGATTGACGGTGTTTTCCGTCACCCCCGTGCGGTGGTTGACCTCGGCGAGTCTGGTGCGGAAACCGATGTCCAGCGTCACCCGGTCGCCGGGGTACAGGGGCTCGTCGAGAGAGACGGAGAGGATATTTTCGTCCTCCCCCGTCACCTCCCAGCTCTCCGCGCCGCTCACGCTGGAAATTTCCATACTTCCGTAGCTCGTCCCGTCGTAATAGGCGGAGGCGGAATGGACGGGTGACACGGGGCGGTGCGCCGCGCCCTCCCGGTAGGCGTTTGCCCACAGATTGAAGCGGAGCGCGGAAATCTCCTCCCCGCCCGCATTTCTCCACTCCAATTTCACCATGCCGGTGATCGTGGAAGTTTCCGGGAGATACTCGGCGGTGATCTCATACCTGGTGTCCGGACTTTGCGTTTTTTGGCAGCCCGCAAAAAAGACAGCCGTCCCCGAAACAAGCCCCGCGGACAGCAAAAGGCAGACAAAGCGTTTCATACAAATAACCTCTAAACTGTACTTTCGTTGCAGGATATTGTATGCGCCCGCCCGCGCCTTTATGACGGGGATTTTATGACGGGGATTTATAAAAGACCGCCGCGCCGCCCGGGGTCGGGCGGCGCGGCAGAGCGGTTACTTCTCTTCCAGCGTCAGATATTCCGCGGGATCGACGTTCGCCCCGTCTTTGAACACTTCGAAGTGCAGGTGCGCGCCGTCCTTGTACTCGCTGCCGTTGGCTTCCGCGACGGTGGCGATGACGTCCCCCTGCTTGACTTCGTCGCCCGCTTTCAGTCCCTCTTTGGCTTCGACGAACTGATAGACGGACTTGACGCCGTCGCCGTGGTCGATCGTGATCTGCGTTCCGACCAGCACGTCGGAGGTGTACACGCTCTCCACCGTTCCCGACGCGACCGCATACACTTCGCTGCCGACTTCGGCGGTGAAATCGACGCCCATATGCTCGTAGTAGTTGCCGAGCGTCTTGTTGTAGTAAAAGCCGTACTCGTTCAGGACGCTGACCACGCTGACGGGGGAGATGAACTCCTCCGGCGTCTCGATGACGGGCTGATCGGGGTCGGGCGTTTCGATCTGCCCTCCCGAATTGTCGCCCGCGTCGATGCTCACGCGGCTGCGGTTTGCCAGAACGACCGCCGTGACGATGATCGCCGCGCACAAAAGCACCGCGGCACAGCCGAGCGCAATATACAGATACAATTTCTTATTTCTGACGCCGGCCTTTTCGTTTTCTTCCTTCATAATAAAATCCTCCCGAAAGATGTATTTTGTATGTAGATTTTTGCCCCGCTTTCCCCCTTTTATACCCGCCGCCGCAAAATTTTTTTTCGACAGCGGACAAACGGCCCCTTACCAGCCCCCGAAAATGACCGGCGTACCCACGGCGACCCCGTCCGCCCGGATCGCGATATGCAGATTGACGAACTTTCCGCCGATCGTCGTTCCGCCTTTCAGGAGGGGAGAATAATAATATCCGGAAAGCGTCCCGCCCGCCTCCTCTTCGAAGAGGAGTTCGGCGCGGTATTTTTCGGCGAGTTCCTCCGCGAATTTTTCGGCGTCCTCCCCTTCCGTGCGGTACACGGCGCTTTCGCCGCGGACGAAAAACAGATCGCCGAAAGAAAGTTCTTTCCGCATCTCCGCCTGCGAAGAGGCGGAATACAGATAATAGGTCTTTTCCCCGCCCGAAAAGGAGCAGAAATGCAGCACGAATACAAACGCCGTGACGGCGAGAAAGGCGAGCGCCGCCCCCGCCGTTTTCAGAAATTGTCCGATTCCGCAGCTGTCCGACATAAAAATTCCCTCCCGCGGTTGTCCGCGAGAGGGAGTATTGACGGCATCGCCGCCTTTTATACCCGATCCAAAAGATAAAATACCGGAATGGCAAAATCCGAAAAGCGCCCGGCTTATTTTTCTTCGGGGCTCCGATCGGTTTCGCCTTCTCCTGCTTTCCCGGCGCCTTCGACGCCTCCGTCCCCTTCCGTTTCCGGTTCCGCCGTTTCCTGCGGCTTTTCCTCCTCTGCCTGCGGGCGTTCCGTTTCCGGAACAGATTCCGGTACGGGGCTTTCCGCGCCGATCGGCTTGCCCGTCATGGGATCGAACCGCGCGGGTTGAGATTCGGCGGGATAGAGCGGCTTGCCCGTCATCGGGTCAAACCGCGCGGGGCGATCGGCGGGATAAATCGGCTTGCCCGTCATGGGATCGTACCCGATCGGCTTTCTGCCGTCCTGCCCAATGCCGCCTGCGGCAGTCGGCGGAACAAACGGCGCCCCATACGTCCCCGGCGTTCCGTAAGTACCCTGTCCGTATGTCCCGTACGTCCCCGTTCCCGAACCGTACTGCCCGTACGTTCCGTACCCGGAGGCATTGTTTCCGGGCGCCCCGGCGCCGCCGAAAGCCGTTCCGGGATAGTTGATCGGACGTCCCGTCACGGGGTCGATGCCGTTTTCGTCGCGATAGATCTGGTTGAGCCGGGCGACGGTCAGGGTGACACTTTCGGGGAAGCGCCTGGAAAGCTGAGACGCGGCGCGGATCGCCAGCGCGAAAAAGACGATGCAGTAAGCGTGCGCGGCGATGTCTAGAATCAACACTCCGACTTGCATCATGAGCATAAAGTCGATCAGAAGCCATGCGGCGTCGACGGAAAAAAGCACGAGCAGGACGATCATCGCCCAACGGCGTTTTTTGGACAGCAGCCCGAACACGATGACCGCCGCCGTAAACAATACGGCGAGGCCGATCACGACGAAAGAGATGATCATCTCTTCCATGCCCGACGCGACGAAGGGAAACAGCTGAATCGTCCGCATCGCCGCCACGAGCTGCACGACGGAATAGAGGCTGGTAAGAATATAGTAATACGAGCCGTCGTTGCTGTCCATTGCCAGCGCGCACACGGTATTGAGCGCCGTCAGAAGCAAAACGACAAGGACGTTCACGCGGGCAGTCTTATACGTCCGGATCGCATTCAGCGCGGAGGTATATTCCAGATTGGTCATGATTTTCTCTCCTTATATACTTTTGGGTTGTGTTGTCCGGCTATGCGGCAGGACGCCGGACGAAATCGGGAAGGATTAAAATCCCGTCAGTTTTTCGCCGCCGAGCAGGTGGATGTGCAGGTGATGCACGCTCTGTCCGCCGTCCTCCCCCTGGTTTATGATGACGCGATAACCCTTTTCCAGCCCCAGCGTCTTTTCGAGAGAGGCGATTTTCACAAAGCAGCGCTTCAGAAGCTCCGCCTTTTCCCCGTCCATCTCCGAAAGCAGGGCAAAATGGGTTTTGGGAATGCACAGATAGTGCAATTTCGCCTTGGGTTCGATGTCGCGGATGACGATCATGTCCTCATCCTCATACAGCCGTTCGGAGGGAATTTCCCCCCGGATGATCTTGCAGAATACGCAGTTTTCCATAACGTTCTCCTCATTGATAAAGTGATTTTTATCCGAAGGCATCTGCATGCCCGCAAATACGATTTCGTCCGCCGCGTTTGCCGCGCTTCCCGCGCCCGGCATTCCCGCCGCGTTTATCCCGCCCGTTCCGGCGCTCACCGCAACCCTGCCCCGTTCCTTTTCCGATTTTTTCCAGACGGCGCCCACGATGAAGGCGGCAAGGACAAGCGCCGTTCCCAAAAATTTTCCCCAGCCGTAAGGGGTCATAACTGTCAGCAGGATAAGGATTTCGGAATTAGGCGACAGGGAAAGCGCGAGCGGATCCGCGGCGAGAAAGAGAAAAAGACAGAGCATGGCGCAAGGGCGTTTCTTCGCCGCCAAAAACAGCACCGCCATCCCCGCGAGATAAGCCGCCGCCGCAAACAGCAAAACCAAGCCGAAAGAGACGCTTCCGGATAAAAGCAATGTCGCGCCTTCGCCGAAGCCGACCGCGGGCAGAAGAAAGAGACCTATCAATAAAAGAGTATCGTTTTCGGAAAAAAGTCCGATTGCCGTACTCGCCATGCCGAGCAACAAAAAGCCGCCCGCGCATATCCACAGGACAAAATACGCCTTTTTCAGCCCTGCGCGGCTCTCTTCTTTCATCCTTTTATCCTCCTCATCGTTCCGGTTGCAAATCCCGCTCGGCGCAACCCTGCCCCGTTCCTTTTCAAATTTCTTCCGCTTTCAATCCGTCGCGGAACAGCTCTTTTGCGCGCACGCGGACGAGCCTTCCCCGCACGTCTCCCGGAATATATATGCGGATATAGTTTTCCGAATACCCTTCCGTAAACCCTTCTGAAAAGGTTTCGGGGACGACGGAAAGTTCCCGCCCGACAAAGCGGGACATGTATTCTCCCTTCTGCTTCGCCCCCTCTTCGAGCAGCTTTTCCACCCGTTCCTTTTTGACGGCAAAGGAAATTTCCTTATACCGGCGGAAGGCGTTCGTCCCCTCCCGCGGGGAATAGGGAAAGGCGTGTATCTGCGCGAATCCCGCCTCTTTCACGATGGAGAGGGAGAGGGCAAAATCCTCTTCCGTCTCGGTGGGAAAGCCCGCGATGATATCCGTCGTGATCGCGGCGTCCGGAAAGACCTCCCGTATCTTTTGACAGCGGGCGAGATACTCCGCCCGCGTATAATGCCTGTTCATGCTTTTCAGCACCCTGTCCGAGCCGCTCTGCAAGGACAGATGGAACTGCGGCGCGAAATTTTTCACCCCTTTCGCCGCGCGCAAAAAATCGTCGGTGATCAGGCTGACTTCGAGCGAGCCTAAACGGATGCGGGTGTCCGCGTCCTTTACGGCGGTCAGAAGCCCGGCAAGCCCCCGCCCCTTTTCGTCGCGGTAGGAGGAGATGTCGATGCCCGTCACCACCGTTTCCAGGGCGTCGCTTTTCAGAATTTCCGCCGCCGCGCTCTCCAAAGAGCGGGAACGGCTCCGACCCCGCAGATAGGGAATGACGCAATAGGAGCAGAACCGATCGCAGCCGTCCTGGATCTTGACGAAATTGCGGGTTTTCAGGCACTCGGGGACAGGCAGTTCGTCATAAGCTCCCTCCCTTTCGTCCATAAGCACCCCGCAGAGGGCGTCGGGGAAGCCCTGCGCCGCGATGTCGAGAATTTTGCCCTTTCTCCGCGCCCCCGCCACGACGATGACGTTGGGCTTTCCGGCAAACGCCGCGGGGCTTTTCTGCGACGCGCAGCCGCAGACGACGACCTTCGCCGCGGGATTGTATTTCAGCGCCCTGCCCACCGCCTGGCGGCTCTTGCGCTCCGCCTCCGCCGTCACGGCGCAGGTATTGAGGACATACAGATCGGCATACCCCGGCTCGCGGGAGACTTCGTATCCGAGTTCTTCCAGCCCGCGGATGAGCGACCCGCTCTCCACGTCGTTGACCTTGCATCCGAGCGTCAGAACAGCCGCTTTCATCTGTCCTTTTCCTCCTTCGACGCTTCCCTGCCCCCGTCCAAGCCCAATTCGCCGAGCGCGAACATGACGACCGACGTCAGCGCCACCGCCGCCGTTTCGGCGCGCAGGATCCGCTTTCCGAGCGTGACCGGCGCATAGCCCAAGGCGCGGGCGAGTTCCGCCTCTTCCCGCGAAAAGCCCCCCTCGCTGCCCACGACGAGCGCCGTGCTGCCCGAAAGGGCGGAGACGTCCGCCTCCGATGTTTGTGCAAATTCGCAGGCGAACAGCTTATGCCGGTACCCCGCCGCCGAGCGCAGGGCGCCTTCCAGATCGGGGTAATACTCCACGGCGGGCGCCACCGAGCGCAGGCACTGTTTCGCCGACTCCCGCGAGACGCGGTTCAAGCGCTCCAGCTTGTTTTCGTTCATGTACGCCGACGAATAGGCGGAGGAAAAGGCGACGATTTTCTTTACGCCGAGCTCCACCGCTTTCTGCACGACAAATTCGTTTTTGTCGGCGTTTTTGAGGTATCCGAACAGCAGCGCGACGTCCGTCGACGCTTCCCTGCCCCCTTCGTTGACGCCGATGACGTGCAATTTCATCGACCGCTTTCCCACTTCCGCGACAATGGCGGAAAACTCCTTTCCGCTGTTGTCGAGCAGCACGGCTTCGTCGCCGGCCGAAAGGCGCAGGACGTTTTTCGCGTGTTCGAATTCCTCCCCTTCGAGCAGGGTCTCCTCCTCCGCCTTCGGCACAAAAAATCTTCTCGCCCCCGACATGTCATTCTCCTTTGCGGCGGAGGACGAGGGCGAACCACTCCCCTTTGCGCGTTTCGCGCACGACCTGCATCCCGACGGCGGCATACGCCTCCCTGACCATGGCAAGGCGGCTTTCGATGATGCCGCTTAAAATCAGCACCCCGTCCCCCTTCAGATTTTTGGGAATGGAGGGCGCCAGCCGCACGAGAATTTCCCCGGTGATGTTCGCAAACATCACGTCCCCGACGATCTCCGCGTCCTGCAACAGGTCGGAATGCGCCACCACCGCGCGGTCCTCCACGCCGTTCAGTTCGCAGTTGTGCTTTGCGCTGGATACGGCGACGTAGTCGATGTCGGTGAGATACGCCTTTTTCGCCCCCGATTTCAGCGCGGAAATGCCCAGAATGCCGCTGCCGCACCCGACGTCGATGCACACCGATTCGGGCGTGATGTACGCCTGCATGAGTTCGACGCACATGGACGTCGTCTCGTGTTCGCCCGTGCCGAACGCCATATTGGAGTCGAGCAGAACGACCTCTTCGCCCGGGGCGGGCGCGTAGTCGATCCATTCGGGCACGACGACGATGCGCCCCAGATGAATGGGGCGGAAATGCTTTTTCCAGATATCCCGCCATTCGTCGCCGTCCACTTCCCGCTTGACGTCTTCCAGCGTACCGAAGGGGATTTCCCCGCCGCTCCGCTCCTTCGCCTCCCGGATGTCCCGCAGGATGTCCCGGCAGGTCTCCTCCGCGATGTCCGCCGCCACGCAGCACTTGACGAGTACATCCCCCGCCCGCGCGCCCGCGTCCCCGGTCAGACTCTCGTCCATGTAGTCCCAATACAGCCCGTCTTTGTTCTTTTGCAGGGCGATGACGTCCGCGATGTCGGAAATGGACACGCCGTAGCTCGTATAATTCCACATGACGTCGGCGACGATCTCGCTCGCCTCCGTCGTCGTATGCACCGTCAGTTCGACAAATTTCATATCTCTCTTCTCCGATTTTTCCGCTTTTCATCATTATACCATGAACGCGCGCTTTTTTCAAGTCCCGAAACAAACTTTCTCCGCCGAAAAGCAAAAATTCTCCCTCCTCCCTCTTTTTTATTTGGGGGTTGACAATCCGCCCCGGATATGCTATAATAAAAAACGCAGACAAGGAGGGATTTATGAAAAACTTTTTCGGCTTTTGCGAGGACAGGAACGAGACGGACGGCGCCCCTTTCATCATCCGCTCCGTCGGGGAAAAACTTCAGAAGGACAAGGACGGCAACGCCGCCGCCCTTGAAAAGATCAGGCGGAAATCCACCCTGCCCGTCTGGCTTTCCGTCGTCAAATGGATCCTTCTCTTCTTCTTTGTGATCGTCCTCATTTCCACGCTGCGCGCAGGCTTCCGGACGGCGTGGCACAACGCCCCCGGACTCCTCATCGCCGCCGGGGCGAGCGTCATCCTGTGGCTCGCGCTCTTTCTCTATGGAAAGTACAGGGGCAGGAACGCGAAAACCGCCGAAGCGCAGCAGGCCATGACGGCTTCGCAAAGGACGGAGGACGAATCCGAAAAACAGCTTCTAATCCCCGAATACGCCATGCCGACGGACGTGCTCGCCTTTTCCTATTACACGAAAAAGGGAAAGCCCAGACGCAGGGGGACGCTCATGGCGGAATACATACTGTTTGAAACGCAGATGTTCCGGGAGGGAGACATGCTCTGCTTTACCGACCTCACCGACGTCTACGGCATACCCGTGTCCGAGATCACCGCGATAACGCAGCGCAAAAAACGCGTTTCCGCGACGGGCTGGAACAAGCTGGCGCAGCCGGACGACCCCGCCTTCAAGCCCTATCGCATCGCTTTCAACAACTACGGCGTTCTGTTTATGCCGCCCTGCGCCGTCACCATCCGCCGCGGGGAAGAGGAATACGAACTGCTGCTCGCCCCCTATGAGGCGGAAAAGGTATGCGGTCTGTGCGGCATCCCGCTGACCGAGGAGACCAAAGAAGAGAAAAAATAAGACTTTTGCCCGTCGCTGACGGCGGAACGGAACGGCGAACAATACGAACTTCTCTTCCCGCCCTATGAGGCGGAAAAGATCCTTTCCCTCTGCAAAATCTCCCCGCAGACAGGGGCGATAAAGCGGAGTAAAAGAGCGCTCGCCGCAACCCTGCCCCCTTGAAACAGTGAACTGATCACGCCCGAAATGCCGAAAACGCCCGCCGCGGAAAATCCCGCGGCGGGCGCCTTTTTCTTTTTATCGGACATCAATAGGGCTTCTTGCCGTAAAAGCTCTCCACGTTGTCCGAATATTTCTTCATCTTGTCGTACTGTTTCAGGTCGATGCCCGCGTCCATCTGCTCCACCGCTCTCTTCTGGTCGCGGCTGAGTTTGGTGGGCACTTCCACGATCACGCGGAGCATGAGATTGCCCGTCGTGCCGCGCGCCGAACGGATGCCCTTTCCGCGGACGGTAAATACCTGCCCGCTCTGCGTGCCTTCGGGAATGGTGAAATCGAAGGTATCGTCGATGGTGGGCACCTTCACCGTCCCGCCCAGCGCCGCCGTCCTGAACGAGACGGGCAGATCGATCTGCAAATCGAACCCGTTGCGCACGAAGATCTTGTGCGGCTCCACCTTGAACACGATGATGAGGTCGCCCGGCTGACCGCCGCCCGGCGCCGCCTGACCGTACCCCTTCTTCTTCATGTAGCTGTTGGTGTCCACGCCCGCGGGGATGTTGATGGAGATGGTCGTCTCCTTGCGCACATATCCCTTGCCGCGGCAGTCGGGGCACTTGTCCGTGATCACCCTGCCCGTGCCGCCGCAGTCGGGACAGACGCTCTGGCGGATGGTGCGCCCGAACATGGTGCTCTGCACCGTCTGCACGACGCCCTTGCCCTTACAGCGGCTGCAGGTGCTGTACGCCGTACCCCCGCGCGCCCCCGTGCCTTTGCACGATTCGCACGGCTCGTTGCGCATATAGGAAAAGGTCTTGGTGCAGCCCTTGGCGGCGTCCATGAAGCTGAGAGTCATCTCCCTCTGGATGTCGTCGCCGACGTTGGACTGCGCCGTCCGCGCGCCCCCGCCGCCGAATCCGCCGAATCCGCCCCCGAAAATGGAGCTGAAAATATCCGAAAAATCGCCGAATCCGCCTTCGAAACCGCCGCCGAATCCGCCGCCCATCCCGCCCATGCCGGGATGTTCCAGCTCGTAGTCGTAAGCGGCGCGCTTCTGCTTGTCGGACAGAACTTCGTTCGCCTCGTTGATCTGCTTGAATTTTTCCGCCGCCGTCGCGTCCCCGGGGTGGAGGTCGGGATGGTATTGTTTGGCGAGCTTGCGGTATGCGGATTTTATCTGATCTTCCGTCGCATTTTTATCCACGCCCAATATTTCGTAATAGTTTTTCTTCGATTCTGCCATAGTCTGACTCCGTAACGCACTGCCCCGCGTTCTCCGCGCGGACGCCTTCCGCCGCGCCTGTTTGCGCCTTCCGCGCGCCGCACTTTCGTTTTACACGCCCTTTTTAAGCCTGCTTTATACCGTTTATATACGCCATTCGGGCTTGGCGGATATGCCAAACCCGATGACTCTTCTCTCACTATGCGGCGTCCGGCCGCCCGACCGGACGCCTCCGGTATTTACTGATGGAATTCGGTGTCTCCGTCGTTCGAAGCGCCGCCGTTTGCACCCGCGTCCCCGCCGGGCGCGCCCGCGCCGTTCGCCTGGTACAGCTTGGCAAAGACGGGCTGCACGGCGTTCATGAGGGTATCGTAAGCCGCCTTGATGCGATCGTCGTCGTCCGATTCCAGCTCCTTTTTCGCCGCGTCCACGGCAGCCTGCAAGGTCGCCTTGTCGCTCTCGTCCAGCTTGTCGCCCGAATCCTTCATCGTCTGTTCGACGGAGAAGATCATGCCGTCCAGCTTGTTCTTGTTGTCCACCTTTTCCTTGCGCTTCTTGTCCTCTTCCGCGTATTTCTCCGCGTCCTTGACCGCCTTGTCGATCTCCTCTTCGGTGAGGTTGGTGGAGGACGTGATCGTGATGTCGGTGGACTTGCCCGTGCCCTTGTCCTGCGCCGTCACGTGCACGATGCCGTTGGCGTCGATGTCGAAGGTGACTTCGATCTGCGGGATGCCGCGGGGCGCGGGCGCGATGCCCGTCAGCATGAAGTTGCCCAGCGTCTTGTTGTCCTTGCAGAACTCGCGCTCGCCCTGCAGGACGTGGATGTCCACGCTCGTCTGATTGTCCGCCGCCGTGGAGAACACCTGGCTCTTCTTGACGGGGATGGTCGTGTTGCGGTCGATGATCCTCGTGAACACGCCGCCCAGCGTCTCGATGCCCAGGGAAAGCGGGGTGACGTCGAGCAGCAGGACGTCCTTGACTTCGCCCGTCAGAACGCCGCCCTGCACCGCCGCGCCGATCGCGACGCACTCGTCGGGGTTGATGCCCTTGAAGGGCTCCTTGCCCGTGATCTCGCGCACCTTTTCGACGACCGCCGGCATACGGGTGGAACCGCCCACCAGAATGACCTTGTCGATGTCGTTATAGGTAAGCCCCGCGTCCTTCATGGCGAGCCGCATGGGCTCTACCGTGCGGTTGAGCAGATCCGCCGTCATCGCCTCGAACTTCTGCTTGGTCAGGTTGACGTCGAGATGCTGAGGCCCGTCCGCCGTCATGGAGATGAAGGGCAGATTGATGTTGGTCGAACTCATGCCGGACAGCTCGATCTTCGCCTTTTCCGCCGCCTCTTTCAGACGCTGCATCGCCATCTTGTCCTTGGACAGGTCGATGCCGTGCGATTTCTTGAACTCGTCCACGAGATATTGAATGATCTTGTTATCCCAGTCGTCGCCGCCCAGATGGGTGTCGCCGTTGGTCGCCAAAACTTCGAACACGCCGTCCGAAATTTCCAGAATGGAGACGTCGAACGTGCCGCCGCCCAGGTCGTAGATCATGACCTTGCCGCCCTTGTCCTTATCCAGCCCGTAGGCGAGCGCCGCCGCCGTCGGCTCGTTGATGATACGCAGGACGTTCAGACCCGCGATCTTGCCCGCGTCCTTGGTCGCCTGGCGCTGGCTGTCCGAGAAGTACGCGGGACAGGTGATGACTGCCTCCGTGACTTTCGTGCCCAGATACGCTTCCGCGTCCGTCTTGAGCTTGGTCAGAATCATCGCCGAGATCTCCTGCGGCGAATAGCTCTTGTCGTCCACCGTCACTTTATAATCCGATCCCATGTGCCTCTTGATGGAGATGACCGTCCGGTCGGGATTGGCAACCGCCTGGCGCTTTGCCGCCTGACCGACGACGCGGGAACCGTCCTTTTGGAAAGATACCACGGAAGGGGTCGTCCTCGAACCCTCCGCGTTTGCGATGACGACGGGCTCGCCGCCTTCCATCACCGCCACGCACGAATTGGTCGTGCCCAAGTCGATACCGATAACTTTACCTGCCATAACGCTTTTATTTCACTCCTTATTACCTGTTTTTCTCTGCAATGCGCCGCACCTTTGAGATGCCGCGCCCGATTTACAGTTTATATGTACCCCGCCGCCCGCCTTCTTAAACGTCCGAAACAATTTTTTTCGCCCGCCCGTCCCGGATAAAAAAATTTTTTCGCCCTTTTCCCGAAAATACCTTGCGGAAGAACCGTCCGCAAGGTTTTTATCCCTCTTATCCCCTCCGTCTCGCTCCGCTCGACACCTCCCCTTACCATAAGGGGAGGCTCTCTGTTTAGCTCCCTTGTGCAAAGGGAGCTGGCTGCCGTATGGCAAGACTGAGGGATTGTCCGCCCGCCGTATTGCCGAAAAAAAACGGGGGAGGACAAACACCCTTCCCCGAAAAATACACACTTTTTCAATGTTATGCCTGGTCTATTCTACCATCTCTTCCACTGGCTCATCGTCAGATTGTGCAACCGGAATTGCACAACGCCCACACGGGTTGCCGGCGTGATTGTTTCCGGCACAAAAAATCCCATCGTTTCTCCGTCTTTATAATTCAAATTGGAAAAACCCGCCAACTTGCAGGAACGGCTTTCCCCGTTGTAATCGCAGAATAATTCCGCCGTTTGTTGCCAATCGGTATCGTGAGATTGATCCACTCCGTAGTTTCTCCAGGACACGAGCGTCGCAGAATCCCGCGAATAAATCCCGCGAAAACGGAAAAATATCCGATACCTTCCGACGCTTTCGTCCAGGTTGCTCAATTCGATCGTCAGTTTTCCGTTCCGATAAATCACCTCATCGCCGTATTCTTCCCAACGGCGGAAATCCACTTCAAAACTTACATCTTCCGTCAACACATGCTCTTCATAGCTGTAATCGTTAAAGTTGGTCGCTATATACCACATCCCGTCCGTCCAGACGCCGATATATCCCTGCGCCGTCAGGTACTGCCACAGGATCGTCCCCGCGGCGAGGACCGCAAGGCATATCGCAGCCGTCCGCATTCGCAGAATCCGCTTCCTCTTTTCCCGCGCGGGATAGACGGTCAATCCGGAGATCAGATCGCCGTAAAAGGCGTCATACCCCTCCGGAAACAGCTCCTCCGGGGAAAGCCCCTTCTCCTGCGCGTCTTTCAGAAGTTCGAAGAAGGAATCCAGCACGGACTGCCGCTCGCTCCGCTTTTTTACGTCGCGGCGGAGAAACAGCTTCGTCTGCAAATAAATTTCCTTGTTTTGTTCGTTTAATTCCGCGATTTTTTGCTTTTCTCTGTTCATTTTCCATCCTCCTTCTGCAAAATCCCGTCCACCACCGCCTTCATCTCCTCCCAGGTGCGGGAAAAGAGTTCCAACTCCCTTTTTCCTTTTTCCGTAAGACGGTAATATTTCCGCATGGGACCGAGTTCGTTCGGCACCCGTTCCGCGTCCACCAACTCCTCTTTTTCCAGACGCAGCAAAAGCGGAAACAGCGTCCCCGTGGAAACGTCCGAAAAACCGCGCTCTTTCAGCCTGTCCGCAAGCTCTCCCGAATAACATTTCCCTTCGCCGATCACTTTCAGGACACATCCCTCCAATATTCCCTTGACAATCTGCGTCCTGTTTATCATGCTTTCCCTTTCCTTTGGTTACTTGTATTGCAAGTAACCGTATATAATATAGCACATACGAAGTGGCTTGTCAAGCAAAACGGCTAAAAAAATAAAAAAACAGG
>DVGN01000055.1 GCA_018712725.1 Candidatus Scatosoma pullicola | reverse complement strand
GTCGTGTACGTTTAAGTACACTCCCTATCGGAAAGCCTCGCGTTTCGCGTCTGGCAAGCGACTAACGCTTCAAACTTCGCTTAAACCGACTTTGAGAAAACTCGGGCGTTATTCATCGCCCGATACTTTGTCACGCTGCGTTTTCCTCTGGTCGTGTACGTTTAAGTACACTCCCTATCGGAAAGCCTCGCGTTTCGCGTCTGGCAAGCGACTAACGCTTCAAACTTCGCTTAAACCGGCTTTGAGAAAACTCGGGCGTTATTCATCGCCCGATACTTTGTCGGGCTTGCGTTTTTGCTCTCTCTCCCTGCCTCCCCTTATGGTAAGGGGAGGTGTCACGGAGTGACGGAAGGGATAAGAAGTTCGGTTTTCGTATAGCAAATTGGAAATCAGACAGACAATCCCTCAGTCAGCCATTCGGCTGACAGCTCCCTTTGCACAAGGGAGCCAGGGTGTGGACGGATGCGGTAAAAAAATTTTTTGAAAAATTTTTGATTTTTTGTGAGTAAAACGGGCGCGGACGGTGTTTGTATAAGTGAAGAGCGCAAAAGAGGACACCGTGCTTCGCCCAAAGAAGGAGGTCCGGATGGACAGGAAGGACGGGTTAGGCTGCTACCGGCGGTTTCTCGCCGGGGACAAGAGCGGGCTGGAAGATTTGCTCGCCCTTTATCGCCGTGCCCTTTTGCTGTTCGTGAACGAGTTCACGCGGGACGCCGCGCTCGCCGAAGATGTCGTTTCCGACGTGTTTTTCGAATTGTACAAGCGCAAAAAACCCTTCGACGAGACGGGCGGCGCGCGGTTTGAGACCTATCTCTTCCGCATCGCGCGCAACCGGGCGCTCAACGCGGTGCGCGGCCGGCGGCGGAGGCGGGAAAAGGGAATTTCGGGCAACGAGCGGGACGCAACCGATCTCGAAGAGGAACTCATCCGCAAGGAGAGGGCGCGGGCGGTGCATCGGGCGCTTGCCGCCCTGCCCGAAGAAGAGCGCACGGCGCTGCATTTGCGGTATTTCGAAGACATGTCCCCCGAACAGATCGCCCGCGTCACGGGCGGCGGCGTCAAGCGCACTTATAACCGATTGGCACGGGGCAGGGTTTTGATGAAACAGATTTTGGAAAAGGAGGTGCGGGATGAAGACGGACAGACAGATCGCCGATGAAGTGTTCGGAAAAATCGAAAAATACGAACGCGCCAGGAAAAAGCGCCGCCGCATTCTCGCGGGGGCGGCGGGGACCCTTTGCGCCGCTGTCCTCCTCTGTCTCGCCGCCCTGCCCGTATTTCTTACGGGCGGAGGAATGAGGGGCAACATGGCGGACGGCAATGCCAATATGGAGGCGCCGGGTGACGAAATGTCGGGGGACGTCGATTTCCCCGCGGACGAAGGATCGGGGGCGCCTGCGCCCGAAGAGCCGGGAAGTTCCGGGGAGGGAGAAATGTCCGGTTCCGGTTCGGACGATTCCGATTCGGCGGGGTCGGACGATTCCGAAAATCCGGACGATTCGGAAGAAACCGCCGCAGAGGACGGGGCGGGCGTTCCGAAGGGATAAATTCCGAAGGAATAAGGAGGATTTTGATATGAAAAAACTGCATTTCGGAACGCTTGCGCTGGCGTTTGCGCTTTTCGGGACGGCGCTTTCCGGGTGTGCCGCGGCGGACGGGGGCAGAAATTTCATCCCCGGCGGCGAAGCGGCGACAGGCGAAGCCGGCGTGGACGGCGGAGGCGGCGCGATGCCTTCCGATCCGGGCGACACCGGCGATGCGGGCGACGTTTCGGACGGGGCTCAGACCGTCCCCGCGGGGCAGCTTACGGCGGGCGCCTGGGACGACAACGCGGATTATTCTTTTTTCAAGGGGCTGTTTGAGACGAGTGTGACGATCGCCTGCGGGGAACAGGGAAGCGAAGAGGCGGAACCGGGGCTGTTTGCCGCCTATCTGCCGGGCGAAGATCGGAAAAATGCCTGGGGCATGTCCGTGTTGAACCGCGTGGAAGTGACGGTGACGGACGGGGAGGGCAATCCCGCGGCGGGCGCGAAAGTCGTCCTCGAAGGGGAAGGGGAAAGCCTTGCCGCCTTTTCGGGCGCGGACGGAAAGGCATATCTTTTTCCGCAGACGGCGGGGGAATATACCGTCTCCGCCGGCTATGACGCACTTGTGCCCGCAGCGGCGGACGAAGGGGGCAGGGTTGCGGCGACGCTCTCCGAAGCGCGCTCCTATACCAAGCTGGATCTGTGCTTCATGGTCGATACCACCGGATCGATGGGGGACGAACTCATCTATTTACAGGCGGAGCTCGGCGACGTGATCTCCCGCGCGGAAGCGGAGCTGGACGCGGACATTTCGCTCGCGTTCGTGTTCTATCGGGACGAAGGGGACGAGTACGTCGTGAGAAGTTCGGATTTCACCGCCGACATCCCGGCGCAGCGGGCGATTCTGGCGGGGCAGAACGCGGAGGGCGGCGGGGACTATCCCGAAGCGGTGCATGAGGCGCTCGTAGAGGCGCTGGGGCTGTCCTGGCGGGAGGGTGCGAAAAAGATCCTCATCCCCGTGCTGGACGCGCCGCCCCACGCAGCCCTGTCCGGTCAGGATATGCGCGCCGTGTACGGGGCGAAAGTGTACGAAGCGGCGGAACGGGGGATTTCCGTGATGCCCGTGGCGGCGAGCGGCGCGGATACGCTGACGCAGTATCTGATGCGCTCGGCGGCGCTTCTGACGGGCGGGCGGTACGTCTTTCTGACGGACGACAGCGGCATCGGGCTTTCGCACGAAAAACCCGCCGTCGGCGAGTTTACCGTGGAATATCTCAATTCCTGCCTCGTGCGGCTGATCGGGGAACTGTACGACGGAGTGCCCCGCCCCGCCGTGGATTGGCGCAACGACGCGGCCTGAATCAGGCCCGTATGCGGAACGGATCTGATCGTTTTTTGCATGGGAAAGGGACGGCGACCGAAAGCGCCGTCCCTTTTTCCGCGGCCTGCGGGGGAGGATGATTGGTTGGGGCGTCGTGGCTTGCGGCGATTTTGCGGCCCGATCGCGCTGCCAAATTATACGCCTACGACGTCGCGGGGGCTGCCGCTGAGGAATGCCGCAAGATGTTCTTCTACCCGTTTGTGCAGGCGGAGGCGGGTTTCCAACGGCTGCCAGGCGACGTGCGGCGTCAGGCGGCAGTTTTTCGCTTTCAGGAGGGGATTGTCCGCCCGGACGGGCTCCTCCGACACCACGTCCAGATACGCGCCCGCGATCCGGTTCTCGTTCAGCGCCGCCGCGAGCGCGCTCTCGTCGATCAGGCCGCCGCGCGCCGTGTTTATGAGGATCGCCGTCCGTTTCATTTTCGCCAGCGCCCGCGCGTCGATCAGCCCTTGTGTCTCCGGCGTCTGCGGGCAGTGCAGGGAGAGGAAGTCGGACTGCGAAAACAGCGTTTCTTTGTCGACGTAGGGGAAGGGGCAGCCGGGGCGGCGGGTACGGGTGCAGACGATGACGCGCATGCCGAGCGCCGCGCCGATCTCCGCCACCCTTTTTCCGATGCTGCCGTAGCCGAAAATGCCCAGCGTTTTTCCCTTCACCTCGACCATGGGGTAGTCGTAATAGGAAAATCCCGAACAGCGCTGCCAATCCCCGCGCTCCACCGAGCAGACGTAATCGACGAGACTGCCCGCCCCCGCGAGCAGCAGCGCCACGGCGTGCTGTGCCACGGCGTCCGTCGAATAATCGGGGGTGTTGGAGACGACGATTCCCCGCTTTTTGCAGGCGGCAAGATCGACGTTGTTATATCCCGTCGAATACAGTCCGATGTATTTTAAGCGGGGCAGGGAAGCGATGACCTTTTCGGAAAGGTCGGTTTTATTGACGAGAAGGACGTCCGCGTCCGAACAGCGGGCAATCGTCTCTTCCGCAGTCAGGGATGGATAAAGGCGAAGGTCGCCGTATTTTTCCAGAGAGGAAAAATCGACGTCGCCCGAAAAGGAGATCGTATTCGTCCCGATCAGACAGATGACCATAAAAAATACCTCTTTTTACGCCCGGGGGCGGCTTGTGAAATCTTATAAGATATTGTAGCATATCCGTTTTTTTCTGTCAACCGGCGGCGGCAACCGATAAAAAATTCCGCCAACCGATAAAAAATGCCGATACCACGACAAATGTCTTGATACCTGTAAAGATATGGTGTATAGTAATAGCCGCACGACGATAAAAGAGAAAAGTGCAAGGTTGGATATGAGCAATACCGAAAAATACGACGTAATCGTGGCGGGCGCGGGGGCGGCGGGTCTGAATGCCGCGCTCTTTCTGCCGCGGGACAAAAAAATTCTGCTCGTCTGCAAGGGCGGCGTGAAGCAGGCGGATTCCTATCTGGCGCAGGGCGGCATCTGCACGTTGCGCTGGGACGGGGACAAAGACGCCTGGTTTGAGGACACGATGCGGGCGGGGCATTACGAAAACGACCCGGAGACTGTGAACTGCATGATCGGCGGCGCCCGGGAGACGATCGCCGATCTGATGCTGGCTGGCGTGCGCTTCGCGCGGGACGGAGCGGGGAATCTGCTCTACACGCGGGAGGGCGGGCATTCGGCAAACCGCATTTTATACCACGCCGACACGACGGGAAAGGAGATCGCCTCCCGCCTGTTTTCGCGGGTGCGGAAGCTGAAAAACGTGCACATACGCCCGTATACCTCTCTCGTGGACATCCTGACGGACGGAAAGGAGTGCGCGGGCGGCGTCCTCCGCGACGAGCGGACGGGGGAGATCGCGTGCGCCTATGCCGATTACGTCATTCTCGCCACGGGCGGCGTCGGGGGGCTGTATGCCTCCTCCACCAATTTCCCCCAGCTGACGGGGGACGGCGTGGCGATCTGCCTGAAACACGGCATCGCCGTCCGCGATCTCGATTACGTGCAGATCCACCCCACGACGCTGTACACCAAAAGGCGGGGACGGCGGTTTCTCATCTCCGAATCGGTGCGCGGCGAAGGGGGCGTGCTTCTCGACGGAGCGGGCAGGCGGTTTACGGACGAGCTCAAACCCCGCGACGTCGTGACGGCGGCGATCCGCGGGCAGATGCAAAAAGAGGGCAGCGAATGCGTCTGGCTGGACATGCGGACGATCCCGCCCGAAGAGCTGCGCGTCCATTTCCCCGCCATCGTGAAGAGGTGTCTCGAAGAGGGGTACGACCCCTTTTCCCGTCCCGTGCCCGTGGTGCCCGCCCAGCATTATTTTATGGGCGGCATCGGAAGCGATCCGGAGGGCAGAACGGAGATGCCCCGCCTGTTCGCCGTCGGCGAGACCTGCTGCAACGGCGTACACGGCAAAAACCGCCTGGCGTCCAACTCCCTGCTCGAAAGCCTGCTCTTTGCCCGGCGCGCCGCGCTCCGGATCGGGAATACCTATGCCGCGGTTTCGGAAGAAGCGCAAAAACGGGCGGGACAGGGATTTGACGAGCGCAAATATAAGGACAAAAAGGCGCTCGCCGCGGAATATGCGGAACTCGTGAAAGCGGGCATGGAAAGATCGGCGCGGGAGCGCGCGAAAAGGGCGGGAAAAGCCGGGGCGGAGAAGCCGGAAGACGCGGGCAGGGCCGGCGCCGCGCGTTCCGCCGCGAGATAAACGGGATAAAACCGCGTAAGCGACAAAAGAAAAACAGAACGAGAACGATAAAGGACAAGGAGAAGAAAAAATGAATCCGATCACGATGAAATTGCAGGCGGACAAACTCATCCGCATGGCGCTCGAAGAGGACATCACGAGCGAGGACGTCTCCACCAACGCGGTGATGCCGGCGTATCAGAAGGGCAGGGTGCAGCTGATCGCCAAGCAGGAAGGGGTCATCTGCGGGCTGGACGTCTTTCTGCGGACGTTTGAGATTCTCGACCCCGCGACGACGGCGGAATTTTACGCGCGGGACGGGGAGGAGATCCAAAAGGGACAGCTGCTCGCCGAGCTGACGGGGGACATCCGCGTACTGCTTTCGGGAGAGCGGGTCGCGCTCAACTTTTTGCAGCGGATGAGCGGCGTCGCGACGTACACCCGCGCGACGGCGAAATTGCTGGAAGGGACAAAGACCAGACTTCTGGATACCCGCAAGACCACCCCCAACATGCGCGTTTTCGAAAAATACGCCGTGCGGGTGGGGGGCGGAAACAATCACCGCTATAACCTCTCGGACGGGGTGCTGCTCAAAGACAACCATATCGGCGCGGCGGGCGGGGTCGCGGCGGCGGTGAAGGCGGCGAAGGCATACGCGCCTTTCGTCCGAAAGATCGAGATCGAAGTGGAGACGCTGGCGCAGCTTCAGGAGGCGCTGGACGCGGGCGCGGACATCGTCATGCTCGACAATATGCCCCCCGCGGACATGGAAAAGGCGGTGGCGATGTGCCGGGGCAGGGCGGAGACGGAATGCTCGGGCAACGTCACGAAGGAGAACATCGCCCGGCTCGTCTCGCTCGGCGTCGATTATATTTCCAGCGGCGCGCTCACCCATTCGGCGGGGATTCTCGATCTTTCGATGAAAAATCTCAAAGCGATCTGACGGGGGCAGGGTTGCGGCGACGGCAAAAAGTATCCGAAAAAAGGGGAAGGAAAAGAAGATGAAAAATTCTGTTGCAAAAACGGAAAAGGCGGACGGCGAAGCGCGGCGGGCGGGCATTCTGGCGGCGCTGCGCCCGGGTGCGGAACCGCAGAGCGCGGGGGCGCTCGGGGAAAAATTCGGCGTGTCCCGGCAGGTGATCGTGCAGGACATCGCCCTGTTGCGGGCGTCGGGCGCGTCTGTGATCTCCACCAACCGCGGCTATGTCCTCTCTTCGCCGCCGCGGGCGGAACGGGTGTTCAAGGTGCGGCATACGGAGGCGGAGGTCGGGGAGGAACTCGAACTCATCGTCCGGCTGGGCGGGACGGTGAAGGACGTTTCGGTCAGCCATCGGGTGTATGGAAATATCCGCGCCGATCTCGGCGTACAGACGCCTTTGCAGGTCTCCGAATTCGTGCGCAGCATCCGCAGCGGCGCCAGCCGTCCCCTCATGCTCGTGACGGACGGCTATCACTATCACACCGTCACCGCCCCCGACGAAAAAACGCTGGACGAGATAGAAAAGGGACTGAAAGAACGCGGCTTTCTCGTCACCGTCTGAAATTCACCTCTGACCGAAAGTTTATCTGTCCGGAATTTTTATCTTTCCGAAATATCTGTGCCGTTGCGAAAACCTGTCCGCACTGTCGGGCGGGTTTTTTATAAATGGAAAACCGAACGGACAATCCCTCAGGCGGCTTTGCCGCCAGCTCCCTTTGCACAAGGGAGCCATGGGTGGGGCGCTGCTCTTCCGACAAGCCTCTTTGCACAAGTGAGCCTTAGGTGGGGCGGGTGCGGCGTCGCACCCGCCAAAGTGCCATTTGAAGTTTTTTATCATGATGCTATTACAAAAGTGCATCCAAAAATCTGTTCTTTTATTGGCATAATATCTTGATATTTTCCGAAAAATATGCTATAATGTCTAAGAAATACATAAAATCAGTTGCATAGGAGTAACAGATATGGCTCAACCAATTACATCTGCCGATATTTTAAAGGGGTTGAATATTAAACGTTCGACTTTTTACTATTTGCTGAAAAACAACCTTATCTCTATTCCAACGACTGACACTGGAAGATATGTTTGGAATGACGAAGTTGTTGAACAATTGAAAATTGTTTTATCTGAACCACAGGCAACCGAAAAAGAAATGCCCGAAGTTAAAACTACAAAAATCAATAATAGAAGATATCTCGGAAATAAATACAAACTACTCGATTTTATTACTTCTACTGTTGCGCGTGAATGTGTAGGTGTTAATACTGTCGCAGATATTTTTGCCGGAACAGGTTCGGTGGCATCTGCTTTTTCGAACAAAAAATTAATAACCAACGATATACTTTACTTTAATTACATCTGTCATATTGCTTGGTTCGGTTCTGAAAAATATGACGAGTTAAAGATAAAGGAACTGATTTGTTATTATAATGCCATTGCCCCCAAACAAGACAATTATATGTCACTGCATTTTGCAAATACATTCTTCTCTCTTGAAGATTGCAGAAAGATAGGATTTATAAGGGAAGATATAGAAGATAATTACGCCTGCGGGAAAATAAACGGAAGAGAAAGGGCTTTGCTTATTACTTCTCTTTTGTATGCGATGGATAAAATAGCCAACACTTGTGGGCATTATGATGCTTATATAAAAGGAGCATCGTTCGATAGGCATCTTGAACTTTCTTTACCGCTTGCAAGTAATGAAAACAACGAAAATAATCAATGTTACAATGAAGATGCAAATAATCTCGTTAAAAGAATAGATGCAGACTTGGTGTATATTGATCCACCATACAATTCAAGACAGTATTGCGATGCATACCATTTACTTGAAAATGTAGCAAGATGGGAAAAACCCGAAGTGAAGGGCGTTGCCTTAAAAATGGATAGAAGCCGTCTGAAAAGTAATTATTGCACATCTAATGCCGCAAAATCTTTTGAAGATTTAATTGCAAATATCAGGGCTAAATACATTATATTGTCTTACAACAATATGGCGGAAAAAGGAAATGACCGCTCTAATGCCAAAATAAGCGATGCCGACATTATGCGAATTCTTTCGAGAAAAGGAAAGGTTAAAGTGTTCTCAGAAAGTTATAAGGCATTTAGTGCGGGAAAATCATCTATTGAGAATAATGAAGAAAGACTTTTCTTATGCGAATGCTACGATTATAAGAAAAAAGAGATTATACAATCACCTTTAAATTATACTGGGGGCAAGTATAAACTTTTACCACAGCTTCTACCGCATTTCCCCGATGATATTGACTGTTTTATAGATCTATTCTGCGGCGGCGGTAATGTTGGTATAAATGTTCCGTGTAATAAAGTTTTATTCAACGACAGTAATAGTCTGTTGCGTTTTATGTTCGGGACATTTAAAAATCTTGATAAAGAATCCACTTTTGAGATGATTGATAGAATTATTGAAGATTATGGATTGTCTAATACCGATAAATATGGATATGAACACTATGGTTGCAATAGTGCCGATGGATTGTCGTCTTATAATTCCGAGAAATTTTTGAAACTACGAAATGATTTCAACCATAGAAAAAATCTTGAATATAACTATTATGTTATGTTATACGTCTTGATTGTTTATGCGTTTAACAATCAAATCAGGTTTAATAAAAAAGGTGAATTTAATCTTCCCGTAGGCAAAAGAGATTTCAATAAAAAAATGCGAGAGAAACTATCTGTATTTATTGATAGGTTAAAAAGCGGAGATTATAAATTTGAAAGTTTGGATTTTCGCGAATTAAATACCGATGATTGGAATGAAAAAACTTTTGTTTATGCAGATCCCCCTTACCTGATTACTTGTGCAACTTACAATGAACAAGACGGTTGGAACGAGGATTTAGAAAAAGAATTGCTATCGTATTTAGATAAGCTTAACGATCGAAAAATACGCTTTGCTTTATCTAATGTTCTACATTCAAAAGGTAAAGAAAACACCATTCTTATGGATTGGATTAGTCGCAATATAGGCAAATATCATGTTATATATCTTGATTATGACTATTCTAATTCAAATTATCAAACTAAAAACCGAACATCTGAAACAGATGAAGTTCTAATTATAAACTACTAAGGGGGCAACTATGGACTTATTGTGGAGTGCATCAACTACAATGCGCAATCCCGAAAGGACTTACTCTTTTCTGAAAACAATAAAAGAGGTCGAAGGGATGCCGTGGAATGACGAAACGCAAATGCGTTTACAAAGTTTACTTATAAAAAATAGATTTTACAAACCAACCAAAGAAAATCTTTCGCAGCATCAAATTGATATTTTGGAAGATTTGAATTATCAAATGTCCTATACTGAAGCGAGAGATATTTTTGATAGTAAAAAATATACCGATGCCCCTATGCGCGGGAGAACTACATTTGATCCGATTGAGAAATTAGGGCTTGCCTCACTCGAAATTGACAGCAAAACTCATGAAGTTAGAGTCAGAACAACTGAACTTGGACAATTATTTCTTGATAATAGAATAGCATTAGAAGATGTCGTCTTTTCCAATCTGTTAAAGTTCCAATACCCAAATCCATTAAGCTCGGATTGCAGGGATTATAATACAAAACCCTTTATAAATACTTTACGCCTAATAAAGAAAGTGAATGAACTTTGTAACGAAAGAGGTTTAAAGGCAAAAGGCGTGTCAAAGGATGAGTTCGGGATCTTTGTTTTGTCAATAAAATCCTATGATGAAATCGAGGAAAAAGCCGAATCGCTTTTAACCTATCGAAAACGAATGAGCGAATTATCGACAGACGAAGAAAAACAAAATTATCGAACGATTTTCGTTGAACATTATTTATCAAACTTCAAGGAGCCTGTCAAAAATACAAAAGAATATGCCGATAATATTATTCGATATGTTCGTTTAACAAAGTATATCTACATAAGAGGTGGTGGCTATTACATTGATTTAGAACCACGGAGAATGATTGAGATAGAGTCTCTGTTGGAAATGGATAATGGCTCGGCAAAAAGCTTTAGTCTCGAGGAGTATAAAGCGTTTATAGGTGATTATTATTCCTACACTTTGCCTTTTGAGACGATCGAAAAATTAACTAAAATTGCAGAAGATATTGTCGCGGAAATCAATGCACTTGAACGCAAACTTTCGTTAAGTACTTCAGCTGTGGTAATTGCAAACAATATTACTGATTTGAAAACGCAAATTGAGTCTTTGCGCGAGCGCCGAATAAGTTTGCAAAATCTAATATTAAAAGCAAACTATCAACAAATAGATCAGATTGATTCCGCTATCAATGCTCTTAAGAATATTCGAAAACTCAATATGAAGCCATCGGTTGCGTTAGAAAAATGGACAAATATTGCTCTTAACATCATCAATGATGCATTGTTAATTAAGCCAAACTCTCCTTTGGGTGATGATAACGAACCAATTTTTACAGCGCCTGCAGGTGTGCCCGATATTGAATGCTTTTATGACGGGTTTGGCGCAATTTGTGAAGTGACTATGCTCACTGGTAGAGATCAGTGGTTTAACGAGGGACAACCTGTAATGCGTCATTTGCGTGACTTTGAAAATCAAAATAGATCCATGCAAAATTATTGTCTTTTTGTTGCACCATCACTACATCAAGATACAATGAACACTTTTTGGAATGCGGTCAAATATGAATATCAAGGTAGCAAGCAAAAAATTGTTCCAATAACCATTGCACAACTCATAGATATCTTACAAGGAATTAAAAACGCAAAAGTCAATCATCGAAAGGTAACAAAAGATGATATGAAAACTTTGTATGAATCTTGTACTCAACTTAATTCCATTTCCGATTCCACCCAATGGAGTTCTTTTGTGACGAAACAAATTGTTTCTTGGAAAGAAAGAGTAACGGCATAAAAAATAAGGAGCTTTTACAAATGGCGAGTAAAAACAAACTATCTATTTATTTGATTAAAGAGGGTATTTCAGAGAAAGATGATATTTTTGAAAAACCAGATGAAGTGCAAATTCTTAATACCTTATCGGATAATTCCCCAGTATACTATGCCCCATCTTATGTCCATGAACCCTCTTGGGTGCAATCTTTCTTCTTGCATGGTGATGCACGATTAGCACAAGCGAATTCTCGCGTAGTATTGTTAAAAAATTTGAATATAGATGGCAATGAACACATTTTTGCTTTAACGTTTGGATATGCTCGTTTCTTGTTTAAGCCGAATGTCCTCGAAGAGCAATTTGGATTAAAAATAGTTTTGAATAGTATAAAACAAAACCAAATAAGGAAAATATCAAAAGCCAGCGTAGGAACTAATCAAAAACAAAGCAACGAACAATTGCCAAAAAATAGCAATATCTCTGAATTTGGTTTTGATATTAATAGGGACTTAATGAAAAATGTAAGCGGTAAATCTGAAGATGAATATTTTGAAAAGAGCATGCTTACAGGTGGAGATATTTTTAGTCTAACAGTTAGTCGTGACATTTCAAATATTGACGATTTTCTAATCTATTGTTATCATAAATATAAAGAGGACACATACAAAAATCGTTTTGCTTGGATTGATAACATTAAATATGTAAAAAACAAAGATACAATAGGTCGTCTGAATGCACAGGTAATATCACAAATAAACGCACGCAATTATTCCTGTGTGTGGATGGCGGTTCCCGAAGTTGTTGATTGGATAGACATCAAATGTTTCAAGATATCTGGAGATAGGTCAACTACAGAATACGATGATATTTATATTGATAAGGTTATTGCTTCATTAAGGAATGAATTGACGGATACCTCCCAGTTGACAACTAAAACTATTCGGGCAATCTCAAGTAGAGATGATTCTTTATCGTTATATGAATGGACTGCATATAATTGTCTTATTGCAGAAATCTCTTTAGATGGTAACGAATACTGCTTAAATAACGGAAAATGGTACAAAATATATTCTGATTTTGCAAGAGATATTAATAATCAATACGAAAATCTTGACCTGTGTCAGGATACATTTATAAGTTTTAATCATACACAATATGCTGATGAAGATGCATATAATGAAGCTTTGAGAAACACATTGCAAGACTCAATTATGCTTCATAAATATAAGATTCCAATCGGGGGTGGACAAGGCAACAATATTGAGCCTTGTGATATTCTTTGGAATAACAAGATGATTCATATAAAGAGAAATGGCGGGTCAAGTTTATTGAGCCATTTGTTTAATCAAGCATACGTTTCATGTCAAATGTGGATGGATAATAAAAGTCGAAAGAAATTAAAGGAAAAATTGGAAGAAGAGGGCTTGCATAACATCGTCCCTGATGTTTTTATCCCCTCAAATTATGAAATTATTATCGCAATAATAAACAAATTTCAAGATGCTCGTCCAAAGATACCTTTTTTTAGTAAAGTGACTATATGTTATACCGCCACAGCAATTGAAACATTAGGGTATAAGGTGAAAATAAAGAATATTGATATAACTTGAAATTCGATTTACGTTACTAACGCTCCGCCAATATTACATATCTTCTCAATTATCGGGAGGAGAATGATTATTATTACGTAGACAGCGGGGAATACGGGGAGCCGATCCGATATATTCCACCCCGACCGGAACGGGAGGGCTATTCTTTTGAGGGCTGGTACACCGAAGCGGAATGTATCCATGAGTGGAATTTTACAGTTTCTGCATTGCCCGTGTTGGGGGAAGGAGAAGAATTTCGGGAAACACAATTATTTGCAAAGTGGTCGACATAATCCGCAAAGAGGCCTAAAAAGAGGATTAAGAGGAAAACGGAAAGCCGCCTGTTCGTCGCGGCCTCGCGTTTTGTAAAAACTTTTTGCGGCGAGCAGGAAATTATAAATTTGGGCTTGACAAAAGGGCGGGGATATGATATACTGTACATAGTAACTTTATACCATACCAAGATACAAAAGGTTACTGAAATAAGGGATTTTTCCCGTAAAGCTCTGTCCCCGCGGAAATTTTCCACGGGGATATCTTTTTGGCGGGAGGAAAAAGCGGAAGGCGAAACCGGAATGTCCGGGGAAATAAAGTACGAAGGAGGAAAAAGGATGAAATACCGGATCGGATTGGATATCGGTGTGGCGTCGGTGGGCGGCTGTGCGATGGAGTGCGACGAAAACGGGGAACCCGTGCGCATTCTCGATCTGTGCGTGCGTACTTTTGACGCGGCGGAGGGCGAAAAGGGAGCGCCGCCCGCTCAGCCGCGGCGGGAAGCCCGGGGACTCAGGCGCCGGCTCCGCAGGCGCGCCCATCGGCTGGAACGGGTGCGCGCGCTGTGTGCGGAAGCGTTCGGGGAGGACGTGCTCGGCCGTGCGGAGCAGAACGGGGAAGATCTTTTCCGCCTGCGCTGCGCGGGGCTGGACGAAAAACTCAGAGACGAAGAACTCGTCCGGGTGCTCGTGCATCTGGCGGGGCATCGAGGCTTCCGTTCCAACCGCAAAAGCGAAAGCAAGGACAAGGAGACGGGGGAACTGCTCAAAGCGATTGCGGAAAACGGCGAATATATGCAGGCGCACGGATATCGTACCGTGGGCGAAATGTTTTACCGCGACCCGAAATATTTTGAAGAAAGAGCGGGGCGGCGGGTATATACGACCCGCAACCGGGACGGGGAGTATTCCCGCGCCTTTTCGCGCGCGGACATCGAAAAGGAAGCGCGGGCGATTCTCTCCCGGCAAGAGGCGTGCGGGCTGGTGGACGGGGCGTTTTCGGAAAAATATATCGAAATACTCCTTTCCCAGCGCTCTTTCGACGAAGGACCCGCCGCGCCCAGTCCCTATCGCACGGAGGGATACGACGTGGGGGATTGTCCCTTTGAAAAAGGGGAAAAGCGGGCGTCCAAAGCCGGATTTACCGCGGAATATCTCGCCGCGTTGCAAAAGATCAATCACCTGAAAATTTTTCTCCCTTCCGGGGAGGAACGATTCCTCTCTGCCGCCGAGCGGGAAAAGCTGTACGCCGCCGCGCGGGAGAAAAAGGAAATGAACTTCGCGCAGGTGAAAAAATCGCTCGGTTTGCCGGAGGAGACCTCTTTCAATCTCGTCAATTATTCCGCAAGGGCGAACGTCTCTCCTTCGGACACGGAGAAAAAGACAAAGCTGTTCCGCATGGAGCGGAGTTATGAGCTCCGCGCGGCGCTCGACGAAAAAAATCGGAAAAACATCCCGCTGCTCGACGAAGCGGCAAACGTCCTCTCCCTCTATAAGAGCGACGACCGCCGCATGAAGGCGTTTTCGGAGAGCGGGATATGCGCTGCGCTTTCCGAAGAGGAAAAATCCAGGCTGCTCGGTCTGGACTTTTCCGGATTTGTCCGCCTTTCCTATAAAGCCATGAACAAGCTGCTGCCCCGCCTCGAAGAGGGGCTGAAATACAACGAAGCGTGTGAGGCGGCGGGCTACGATTTCCGCGCGCACGACGCGCCGGGGGACGGAAAACTCAGCCGTCTGCGCGGAGAGGAGGTGCGGGGATATATCGAAGACATCGGCGTCCCCGTCGTTCGCCGCGCGCTGGCGCAGAGCGTCAAGGTGCTCAATGCGCTGCTGGACAAATACGGGCAGCCGTGCGGCGTCAATATCGAACTCGCGCGCGAGCTGTCCAAAAATTCCGAAGAGCGCGGCAGGATCGCCCGCGACAATCAGAAGCGGGAGGAGGAATTCCGCGCGGCGCTGGAAAAACTGCGCACGGAATTTCACCTGACGGCGCCCAAGGGCACGGACGTTTTGAAATACCGCCTGTACGAAGAACAGGGCGGCAAGTGCGCCTATTCGCAGAAGGCGATAGACAGCGCCCGGCTGTTTGAGAGCAATTATGTGCAGATCGACCACGTTCTGCCGTACAGCCGTTCTTTCGATGACGGGTATAACAATAAGGTGCTGGTGCTGTCGGCGGAGAACCAGCACAAGAAAGACCGCACCCCCTTCGAATATTTCGGCGCGGACGAAGGGCGTTGGGGCGCGTTTGAGGCGTTTGTTCAGACGACTTATAAAAACAACCGCAAAAAGCGGGAAAATCTGCTCCGCCGCAACTTTTCGGAGGAAAGCGCCAAGGATTGGAAGGACCGTTCCCTCAACGATACCCGCTATATCTGCCGCGCGATGTACAATCTCATCGCCGATTATCTCCGCATGGACCCCGTCGCGGGCAAGAAAAAGCAGGTGCGGGCGGTAAACGGCAGGATCACCGCCTATCTGCGCAATTTCTGGGGGCTGAAAAAGATCCGCGGCGCGGGGGACAAGCACCACGCGCAGGACGCCGCCGTCATCGCCTGCGTCACCGACGGCACGATCGCGCGGGTGACGAAGTACAATAAACTCAAAGAAAAACGAGCCGTCTGGGACCAGGACGCGCACAAGTATCTCTATGCGGATTCGGACGGCGTGCTGCTCGACGCGGACGAGTACGACAGCCGCTCCGGATTGATCAAAGAGCCGTACCGGGGATTTACCGACGAACTCAGACTCCGCCTTTCCGAAGCCCCCAAAGCCTATCTGCCCGCAAAGCTGCTCTTTTTGGACGGGCTGGGATATACGGACCAAGAGATCGACGGGCTTTCCCCCGTATTCGTCTCCCGCATGCCCTGCCGCAAGGCGAAGGGACAGATCCACGAAGAGACCATCCGCTCCTGCCGCTCGAAAGAGGAAGGGGTCGTCTCCGCCAAAACGCCGCTCGTCAGGCTGAAATTGGACAAGGACGGGGAGATCGCGGGGTACAACCGCAGGGCGCGGCAGGACGACCGACTGCTGTACGAGGCGCTGCGCGCCCGTTTGCAGGCATTCGGCGGCAACGGCGAAAAGGCGTTTGCTGAGCCCTTTTATAAACCGACTTCGGACGGAAAACCCGGCGCCGTCGTCAAAAAGGTGTGGACGGACACCGTGTTCAATACGGGCGTTACTCTCGACAGGGGCGCCGCCGACAACGGCGGCATGGTCCGCATCGACGTGTTTGAAAAGGAGGGGAAATACTATTGCGTGCCCGTCTATATCAAAGATATTTATGCAAAGCATCTTCCCGACAGGGCGATTTCAGCCGGAAAAAGATTTGATGATTGGGTTAAAATCGACGATAGTTTCCGCTTTCTCTTTGCGCTCTTCCGCAACGACCTCATTTATGTAAAGGCGAAAAAGCCGTTCAATCTGTCGCCGAACGATAAAGAGGAAAAACAGTCGGTTTCCGTTTCCGAAGGATTTTTCTATTATCGGGGAATAGATTGTGCCACGGGAGCAGCGCTTTTGATTGTGCATGACAACAGTTATAGTACGAGATTGGGGTTCAAGACATTGTTAAAAATAGAAAAGTATGCGGTGGATATTTTGGGGAACAAATATCCCGTAAAGAGGGAAAAGAGGTTGAATACGGAATGGGATTCATAAACATCTTTATCGGCAGCGAGGAAAACGTGCGCGTGAAAGAGGGGAAACTCGTCGTGCGGGAGGGGCGGGAAGGCTTTCCGGTAGAGGACATAGGCTGCGTGATGGTGGACAACCTGCGCACGAACGTATCCGTCTACGCCCTCAACGAGCTGGCAAAAGCGGGGGCGGCGGTGATTTTCTGCGACGAAAAGCATACCCCCTATACCTGTCTGCTGCCGCACAGCGGCTACTATCGGAGGCTGGCGGTTCTGGAATTGCAGTCGGCGCTCTCCAAACCCCGCAAAAAACGGCTGTGGCAGATGATCGTCCGCCGCAAGCTGGAGGGACAGGCGGCGTGTCTGCGCTTTTACGGGAAGGGAGAGGAGGCGAAAAAGCTGGAAGCGCTTTCCGCGCAGGTGAACAGCAACGATCCGGACAACCGCGAGGCGGAGGGCGCCCGTCTGTATTTTCCAGCTCTGTTCGGAGAGGGGTTTACGCGCGGGGAGGACAACGGCGTCAACGGGATGCTCAATTACGGCTATGCGATCGTCCGTTCCCTCATCGCCCGCCACCTGTGCGCCCGCGGCTTCGAATGCGCTTATGGAATCTTTCATAAGAATCAGCTGAACGCCTTTAATCTGGCGGACGACATGATAGAGCCTTTCCGCCCCGTCGTGGATTGCTTTGCGGCAAGCCTGCCGCCCGGAGAGACAAATCCTTCCCGAAAGCGGGAGCTGTTCCGCGTCGTCAACCTCTCGGTGGACAGCGGCGGGCAGATGCACAGCCTGTCCAACGCCGTCGAGCGGATGGCGGAAAGCCTGCTTTCCTATTATAAAGGGGAGAGAGACGATCTCGTCATGCCCGCGCTCGCGGGGCTGAAAGAGCATCTCTATGAGTAGGCATATGCGGCTGATGGTCTTTTTCGATCTTCCCGTGCGCACCAAGGAGCAGCGGAAGACGGCGACGGCGTTCCGGAATTGGCTGCTGAAAGACGGGTATTACATGCTGCAATATTCCGTATACGTCCGCCTGTGCAACGGCTCGGACGCGGCGGAAAAGCATACGCAGCGGCTTTTGGTGAACGCGCCGTATACGGGTTCCGTCCGCGTTTTGGCAGTCACCGAAAAACAGTACGCCACCATTAAAATCATCGCCGGAAAAAAGCGTCCCGAAGAAAAAAGCGCCAAAGATTTTCAGATTTCTTTCTTTGTCGATTGATTTTTTCAAAAAACAAAGCGCGAAAAAAGCCTTGTTCTGCCCCGAAAAAAGGGCAAAAACAAGGCTTTTTTCTGCGAAACGATACTTTTTCGGCGGTTTTTACGCCGCCTGCCGTTCCCCTCTATTATACCATACCAAGAAACAAAAGGGAACTAAAACCTGCCGTTTGATGTCGCGGATGATTGGGCAATTATACCATACCAAGAAACAAAAGGGAACTAAAACGGACGTGGAGGAATCGTTAAAACGCGTGATATTATACCATACCAAGAAACAAAAGGGAACTAAAACCGTTCTTTGCGTATCAGCTGTATGCCATTAATTATACCATACCAAGAAACAAAAGGGAACTAAAACTCCCGCCCGGATGTTGTCAAGGCTGCTTTGATTATACCATACCAAGAAACAAAAGGGAACTAAAACTTATATTTTATGTGCTTGGTTTTCGTCTTAATTATACCATACCAAGAAACAAAAGGGAACTAAAACAGTCCTTTTATAAGGCGTTCGTTTCTCAATATTATACCATACCAAGAAACAAAAGGGAACTAAAACTGAGTTAAAAAGGATTGCAGGCGTTTCCGTATTATACCATACCAAGAAACAAAAGGGAACTAAAACTTCGTCCATATATCGCAGAGCCGTCGACTTATTATACCATACCAAGAAACAAAAGGGAACTAAAACAAGAAAACAAAAAGAGAATTGGGTAGTTTTATTATACCATACCAAGAAACAAAAGGGAACTAAAACTCGAAAATGGCGGAGAAAGACAAAAAGCTGATTATACCATACCAAGAAACAAAAGGGAACTAAAACATATAGCGGACTTGATAGGAGTACAAATGCATTATACCATACCAAGAAACAAAAGGGAACTAAAACACCCGGACGAGATGATCCGCTACGGGTGGGATTATACCATACCAAGAAACAAAAGGGAACTAAAACCTTGACATCGTTTTCACTTGACAACTTGGTATTATACCATACCAAGAAACAAAAGGGAACTTGGATAATTCTATTTTACCATGTTCTGCGGGAAAAGTCAAGCGGGCGGCGGCAGGGGCGCAAAAGTGGTTTACTTTTTCCGCAAAAGGGTGTATAATGATAGGCGTATAAGCCATGCCAGCCATGCCTTATCAATTTCAATCAGTCACACTTTCCGGAGGAGAGCTATGGACGGCGAAAAAAAGACCTATTACATCACGACGGCGATCGCCTATACTTCGGGCAAGCCGCACATCGGAAACACCTACGAAGCGGTGCTTGCGGACGCGATCGCGCGGTTCAAGCGCAAAGAGGGCTATGACGTGCGCTTTCAGACGGGCACGGACGAGCACGGCCAGAAGATAGAGGAAAAGGCGAAAAAAGCGGGCGTCAGCCCCAAGGAATATGTGGACAAAGTCGCGGGCGAGATCAGGGAGATATGGGATCTCATGGGCACGTCCTACGACAAATTCATCCGCACCACCGATCCCGGACACGAGCGGACGGTGGCGAAAATCTTCAAGAAGTTCTACGACCAGGGGGACATTTACAAAGGGTATTACGAAGGGATGTACTGCACTCCCTGCGAATCCTTCTGGACGGAGAGCCAGCTTATAGACGGCAAATGCCCCGACTGCGGCAGGGAGGTGAAGCCCGCCCGCGAGGAGGCGTATTTCTTCCGCATGGGCAAGTACGCCGATCGGCTCATCGGGCACATCAACGCCCACCCCGAATTCATCCAGCCCGTCTCCCGCAAGAACGAGATGATGAACAATTTCCTTCTGAAGGGATTGCAGGACCTGTGCGTTTCCCGCACCTCTTTCAAGTGGGGGATCCCTGTGCCCTTCGACGAAAAGCATGTCGTCTATGTCTGGCTGGACGCCCTGACCAACTACATCACGGGGCTCGGCTACGATCCGGACGGGGAGAGCGGGGAACTGTACCAAAAGTATTGGCCCGCCGATCTGCACCTCATCGGCAAGGACATCATCCGTTTCCACACCATTTACTGGCCCATCTTCCTGATGGCGCTGGGGCTGCCGCTGCCCAAGCAGGTATTCGGTCACCCGTGGCTTTTACAGGGGGACGGCAAGATGTCCAAGTCCAAGGGCAACGTCATCTACGCCGACGATCTCGTCCGCCTGTTCGGCGTGGACGCGGTGCGCTTTTTCGTGCTGCACGAAATGCCCTTCGACAACGACGGCGTCATTTCCTGGGAGCTGGTCGCCGAGCGGTATAACTCCGAACTCGCCAACGTTTTAGGCAATCTCGTTTCCCGCACGATCGCCATGATCAACAAGTATTTCGGCGGGAGCGTGACCCGCGCCGCGGGCGAAGAGGGGACGGACGGGGAATTCAAGGCGTTCGTTTCGGGCGCCGCCGCGCGCGTGAAAGAGAAGATGGACGCCCTGCGCGTCGCCGACGCCCTGACCGAGATCTTCGCTCTCTTCCGCCGCGCCAACAAGTATATAGACGAAACCATGCCCTGGGCGCTCGCCAAAGAGGAGGACAAAAAGGCCCGCCTCAACGACGTCCTCTATAACCTCTCCGAAGCGATCGTCACGGGCGCGTCCCTCCTGGACAGCTTCATGCCCGAAACCGCTCGGAAAATCCTCTCCGCCTTCGGCGCCGAGCCCCGTTCTTTGGAGGACTGCGGCGTATTCGGCGGGCTGGAAAAGGCGGTCGTCACTCCCCTGCCCCCGCTGTTTGCCCGCATCGACTTCAAGGCGCTGGAACCGCAGATCGAAGAGATCCGCGCCCGGCAGCGCGCCGAAGCGGAGGCGGAAGCCGCGCGGGAAGCGCAATTTGAAAAGTCCGCTCCTTCCCTTTCTTCCGACGCCCCCGCGTCCGAAAAGGCGGGCGTAAAAGGGGTGCGGCTGGCGACGGCTGCCCCCGCGGGAGCGGTGCAGTCTGCCCCCGAAAGCAAAGAAAATAAAGCCGCGGAAGGCGGGGAAGGCGTGGAAGAAAGCGGCAGAAAGCCGGAAATTTCCATCGAAGATTTTGACAAAATACAGCTGCGCGTGGGGAAAATCGTCGCCTGCGAAAAGGTGAAGAAGTCCTCCAAGCTGCTGCACGAAACGGTGCAGTTCGGAAACGAGACCCGCTCGATCGTCTCCGGGCTGGCGAAACATTACACGCCCGAAGAGATGGTGGGCAAAAAAGTGGTGTTCGTGACCAACCTGAAGCCGGTGACCCTGTGCGGCGTCCTGTCCGAAGGGATGATTCTGGCGGCGGAGGACGAGAGCGGAAATCTCTCTCTCGTCGTGCCCGAAAAAGACGTCGCGGACGGGGCGGAAATCGGCTGAAAGGAGGGGGCAGGGATTTGTTTATCGACGTTCACTGCCACCTGACGGGCGGGGAATACGACGGCGTCGGCGGGACGGAAGCCGTCCTTAGCCGGGCGCGGGAGGCGGGCGTGAAGGCGTTCGTCGTTTCGGGATTCGACCTGCCCTCATCCCTTGCCGCGGCGGAACTTGCGGCGAGGCATAGGGACGTGTATTTCTGCGCGGGCTATCAGCCCGAAGAGCTGAAAAAGTACCGCGAAGGGGATCTGGACGAGATCGCCGCGCTCGCGCGGGAGGAGAAGTGCGTCGCCGTGGGGGAGATCGGCCTCGACCGCCATTTCCCCGACAATCCGCCCGTTGAATTGCAGAGGGAGCTGTTCGTGCGGCAGATCGCGCTCGCGGACGACGCGGGGCTGCCGATCGTCGTGCACAGCCGGGACGGGGCGGCGGAGACGCTGGACATTCTGCGCGCGAACGCCGCGAAGCTGAAAAGGGGCGGGCTGATGCACTGCTATTCCTATTCGGCGGAGATGACGGGGGCGTTTGCGGCGCTGGGGATGTATTTTTCCTTCGGCGGGACGTCCACTTTCAAAAACGCGAAAAAGGTACACGAGAGCGCGCGGGCGGTGCCGGCGGACAGGATCCTGTCCGAGACGGACAGCCCCTATCTCACCCCCGTGCCCTGTCGGGGGCAATTCCCCAACGAGCCGAAAAACGTGGGGCTCGTCGTCAGAAATCTCGCAGAACTGCGAAAGGAAAAGGAGGAGGCGCTGGAAGAGCAGATTTTCGCCAACGCGAAGAGGCTGTTTTTCCGGCTGAAAGATCTATGAGCGAACCGAACAGGAACGAACAAAACAACGAAAGACCCGCCGCCGAGCGGGAGAAAAACCGCGATCGGGGCGAACAGAACGCCCGGAACGCCCAGAACCCGCAAAATGCGCAAAACGCGCAAAACGCGCAGAACGCCCGGCAGGGGCAGAACGCGCAGGGCGGGAACCGGAAAAATCAGAAAAACCGCGACCGCGAGCGCAGCCGGGAGAACCGCGAGAAGGACAGGGAGCGGGATCGGGAACGGCGGGAAAAGGAGAACCGCAAAAAGCAGCCGCCCAAGCTGCAGCCCCATCCGAACGCGGGGAACGCGAACAAAAAGAAGGCGCAGAAGGGCAATCGGGCGGACGACGGGCGCAAGGACACCTATGTCTATGTCCTGGACGGGAACGTGTATATCAATCTGACGAACAAGTGCTCCAACGCCTGCCATTTCTGCGTGCGCAACGAACGGGCGAGCTATTTCGGCAATTATCTCTGGCTGCGGAACGGCGATCCGACTCCCGAAAAGGTGATCGCGGCGCTGAACGCGCTCGATCTGTCCGCCTACCGCGAAGTGGTGTTCTGCGGCTTCGGCGAGCCGACCTATCGGATGGCGGAGATGTCGGCGGTGGCGGATTACGTCCACGAACGGGGGCTTTCCACCCGCCTCAACACCAACGGGCAGGGGAGCCTTATCAATAAGCGGGACATCGTGCCCGAGCTCAAGGGCAAAATCGACAAGATCAACATTTCCCTGAACGCCGCCAGCGCGGAGAAATACCAGCCCATCTGCCGCTCGCAGTTCGGCGAAGCGGGGTACACGGGGATGCTGGATTTCGCGCGCGAATGCCGTCGGGCGGAAATCGAGTGCTGGTTTTCGGTGGTGGACGTGATCGGCGAAGACGAAGTGGCGGCGTGCAGACGGGTGGCGGAGATGATCGGCATCCCCCTGCGCGTGCGGGCGTATATTTCGGAATCGTAAGGCGGCGGCCCCATACCCTGGCTTCCTTGTGCAAAGAGGCTTGGCGGCGGAGCGGCACTCCCCAACTATGGCTCCCTTGTGCAAAGAGGCTTGGCGGCGGAGCGGCGCCTCCAACCCATGGCTCCCTTGTGCAAAGGGAGCTGTCATGCGTAGCATGACTGAGGGATTGTCCGTTTGGGCTTCGATTTGTCGTATGATTTTGCCTTGCGGCAATGGGACGCAAACCTGCGGTTTGCTTGCGGAATCGGTCCGGCGCTTTGCGCGGAGGAGAAACAGGTCATGGAAAATTTGCGCGGCGTCCTTGAAAAATACGGATTCCGGTTCAAAAAACAGCTCGGGCAGAATTTTCTCTCCGACGCCAATCTCCTGCGCTCCGTCGCCGACGGGGCGGGGACGGACGGGAAGACCGTCGTCGAAATCGGCTGCGGCGCAGGGACGCTCACCCGCGCTTTGGCGGAACGCGCGAAAAAGGTGTATGCCTTCGACGTGGATACCGATCTCAAACCCGTCCTCGCCGAAACTCTTTCCGGCTTGGAGAACGTGGAAGTCATCTTCCGAGACTTTCTCAAAATCGACCTGAAAGCCTTTGAAAAAGAGGTCGGCGCTTACCTGGTGGTCGCAAATCTGCCCTATTACATCACCACCCCGCTGGTGGGAAGGCTGCTGGACGAAAGCGAAAGCTGTACGGGATTTTCCGTCATGGTGCAGGAGGAGGTGGCGGAGCGGTTCTGCGCGAAGGCGGGTACGCCCGAATACGGCGCCATCACGGCGGCGATCGCCCTCCGCGGGGAAGCGCATATCGTCAGGCGGGTGCCGCGCACCATGTTCCATCCCCGCCCGAACGTCGATTCCGCGGTCGTCAGGGTGGATTTTCAGCCGGGGCGGCTGGGCGAAAAGAGTGCGGAGATGTACCGGAAGACGGTGCGGTGCGCCTTTGCGGGGCGGCGCAAGACGCTGGAAAACAATCTCGTGAACGGCTTTGCCCTCTCCCGCGAACGGGCAAAGGAAATTTTGCGCAAAGCCGGCGTGGAGGAAAAGGCGCGCGGCGAAACCCTTTCCCCCGAACGCTTCGCCCGGCTGTCGGATGTCTTATACGACGAAATCGGCGGAGAAACTCTATAACTCGGCGGGAAAATCTCATAGAGAGCCGCCCGGAAGCATTCGCTTCCGGGCGGCATATATATTTTCGGAAATTATCTTCCGAGCAGATAAAATCCGTTTT
>DVGN01000054.1 GCA_018712725.1 Candidatus Scatosoma pullicola | reverse complement strand
AAGCCGGAATACACCGCGCAGTTCCGCGTGGAAAGAAGCGGCGTCCTCCTGCCCTTTCTCATGGAAAAGTGCTCCACTTCCCGCAACAACGTCAAATCCCTCTTGTCCGGGCATTACGTTCTCGTCAACGGCAGTCCCGTGTCCCGCCACGATTTTCTGCTCGCCAAAGACGACGAAGTCAGGCTGTCCAAGCGCCCCGTTTTGCAAAAAGAAGGGGGCAGGGGAGAGCCGAAGGGAAAAAACGGGAAATTCCGCCTGAAAATTTTATATGAGGACGCCGACTTCATCGCCATCGACAAGCCCGCGGGCCTGCTCAGCGTGGAGAGCGACAAGGAAACGGAATGCGCGTTCGGCTACGTTCTCGAATATATGCGGGCGGAAAATCCCGCGGCGCGTCCCTATATCCTGCACCGCATCGACAAGGAGACGTCGGGCGTACTGGTGTTCGCGAAGAACGTGAAGGTGCATTCCCTGCTGCGGCTGGACTGGAACAGATACGTGACCCTGCGGGAGTATTACGCTCTCGTCGAAGGCAGAATGGAACAAAAGGAGGGGACGCTCGTCTCCTACCTGCGCGAAAACCGCAACAACATGGTCTACGTCACCCGCGACCCCTCCGGTCAGAAGGCGGTGACGCATTATTCGCTCGTTTGCGGCAACGACGCCTTTTCCCTGCTTCGGGTGCGCATCGACACGGGCAGGAAGAACCAGATCCGCGTGCAGATGAAGGAGTCGGGGCATTCCGTGGTCGGGGACGAGAAATACGGGTATGCGAAAAACCCCATCGGAAGGCTGGGGCTGCACGCCGCGGCGCTGGAATTTACCCATCCCGTTTCGGGCGCGAAAATCTCGATCGCCTCTCCCCTGCCCAGCTCGTTCAAATCGGTATTCTGAACTTTTCGGGCGAAAATTTCCGGTAAATTCCGATAATTTCCGATAAAAAATCCGCGCCGACGGGCGCGAAAAGGAGAAAAATATGCCGTTTATCGATTGCAGAATCACCACAAAACTCACCGAAGAGAAGAAAGAGCAGCTCAAAGCGGAGCTGGGCAGGGCGATCCCCCTTCTGCATAAGAGCGAAACCTACCTAATGGTGGGCATCGCGGACGGATACGACCTGTGGATGGGCGGGGCGAAAATTTCGGGCGCCTATGTCGGGGTCAGCCTGTTCGGGCGGGAGTCCCGCCCCGACTGCGAAAAGATGACCGCCGCGATCTGCGACATCCTCTCCCGCGTGGCGGACGTGCCGGGCGAAGGGGTATATGTGACCTATCGCGGCGTGGAAAATTGGGGCTGGAACGGCGGGCTGTTCTGACGCTTTCAAGGCCGGAGGTTTTTTATGACGATTCACCACGACAAACTCGCTTACGGGAAATTGGCGTCGAGCCGGGAAGACCTCTCCGAAGAGCGCATTTTCGAAATGCTCGGGGAGCTGGAAAGCTATGAAGAGGAGGAAGGAGACGCCGAAAAGGGAACGGAAATCCGCGCTTCTTCAAACGGCGGGGGCAGGGTTGAGGCGAACGAATCCCCGAACGCGCTTCCGGAAAAAAGGACGGAGGAAAAAGAAAGATGAAAATGCTCTTCAAACAGCGGCTGTTTTCCTGGTTCGACAGCTATAATATTTACGACGAAAGGGAAAACGTCCTCTTTACGGTGGACGGAAAAATCGCCGTCGGCCACAAATTGCACATTCTCGACGCCGGCGGGCGGCACATCGCCACCGTCCGGGAAAAGCCCATTTCCTGGATGCCCTGTTTCCGGCTGTACGTAGGGGAGAAATACGTCGGCTGCATCCGCCGGAAATTCAAATTTTTCGGCAGGCGGTACGTCCTCGACTTCAACGGCTGGGAGGTTTCGGGCGACTTTTTCGGCTGGGACTACGCCGTTACGGACGCCCGCGGCGGCAGGGTGGCGTCGGTCGGAAAGGAGCTCTTCCGCCTCACCGACACCTATGTCATCGACGTGACCGACCCGCAGGACGCGCTGTACGCCCTCATGATCGTCCTCTCCATCGACGCGGACAACTGCGACGATTGAAGGGCGAAACAGGTCGGCAAAGGGCGTAAAAAGGCAGAAAGGGAGGAAAATATGAACCTTACGGAAAAATTGTTTTCCTTTATCGCGGACAAGCTGGACACCGATCCCGACTATCCCTTTTCCGACGGCGGGAAAAACGCGGTTTTCCGCCACCGCGGGAACGGGAAATGGTTTGCCGTTTTCCTGCGCGGCGTCCCGCGCGCCAAGTTGGGCTGCGGAGAGGGGAAAACGGACGTCGTCAACTTCAAATGCGACCCTCTCTTTTCCGGCTCCGCCCGGGAATTGCCGGGCGTCTATCCCGCCTACCACATGAACAAAGAGCATTGGGTCTCCGTCGCGCTCGACGAAGCGGACGAAGAGACTCTCTGCGCGCTCGCCTGCATGAGTTACGATCTGACTTTCCCGAAGGGCGGGGGGCAGGGTTGAGACGAAAGGGAAAAAAGGGGACTCGCGCTGCGCCGATTAACGCCCGGGCGCTGCCCGGCGGACGCCGAGGATATGCAGACAGCGCAGACGCCCGAAGGAGTAGGAATTGAGCGGGCGGCGGTAGGCGTCGAAGCTGTGCGCGGCGACGAGCGGCATGCCGCGGGAAAATCCGACGACGACGGGGGTATGATAAAAATCCCCCGTCTCCCTTCCCAGCTGTACGAAATCGCCGACCTCCAGATTTTTCATCTCCGTTTCTTCGGCGAAAGGACCCGCGCCGCCGTTGGAAACGAGAAACCGAAAGAAAAATTCCACGCCCGTCCAGGAGGCGGTGCGGTTGTTTGCGTCGACGTAAAACCAGCCGGTCACGGGGGTGAAATTCATGACGCCCGCGCCGGCGTACAGGCATTGGGAGGCGAAATTGGTGCAGTCGCCGCCGATGCGGCTGAAATCGTAATAGGCGGGGCTGCGTCCGAACGCCCATCTGCGGGCATAGGCGGCTGCCGCGCCCCGATCGTAGGGGAGGAGTTCGAAATCGTCTTTGCGCGTATCCATATTGTCATTGTATGCGCCGCGGCGGAGAAATGCCGCCCGCGGACCGTCGGGAAGGAGCGCCGCCTTTCCGCCGATAAACTCCCCGCCCGGCGGCTACCTGTCCGCAAACGTTTGACAGCGGCAGAAAAGGGTGATATAATACGTGTGAAAGCACACCAAAAGGAGGGCAAGGTCATGGAAAACAAAATCGTCTGCAACTGCAAGCAGGTGTCCGTCGCGGACATCGAGAAGGCGCTGCACACCCACGAGTCGTTCGGCGACGTCAACCGGGAGTTCGAAGAGGTGCAGAAGCTCACGCACTGTTCGACGGGCTGCGGCGGCTGCCACGACAAAATTCTCGACGTCATCTCCGAACTGATGGACGCCTGAACAAAAAATGCGGGCGCTTTTGCCCGCGATTTCCCCTGCGCGTCCTGCGGAGGGGAAATTTTATCGCCGGAATCGGCATCTCCGTAAAAATTTCCGTAAAGATCTCCGTTAAAAATTCCGCGCCGCCGGAAAACGCGGCAAACGCGGGAAACGCCGCCGTGCAGGACGTCGGAAGGAGAAGAGAAGGAGGAAGGATGAACGCAAAACGAATCGCCGCGCTGTCTTTTGCCGCGCTGCTCTCATTTTCGGCTGCGTCCTGTTCGGATCCGGGCGGGGCGTCGGAGGACTACGGTACCCTGTCCGTGGCGGATATTACCCTGACGGTGGGGGAGAGCGCGGAGATACAACCCGTCTTTTCCGAAGCGGGGGAGTGGACGGTGGAATATACTTTTTCCGGGGACGCGATCGACATCTCGGAGGGGCGGGTGTATGCGCTCGCCGCCAATCAGACGGTGACGGTCACGGCGTACACGCCCCGGCACGAGACGCAGTTTACGGTCACCACCCTGCAAAAGCCGCTGTTTGCCATCGCGGATTTCACCGCCTGGGTAGACGGCCCCGCCGTCGATTTCGCCCCCGCGTGGATCGATCCCGCCTACGACGCCTCTCAGATCGAATACGATTACGCCGAAGAGCTCCTTTTGATCGACGCGGAAGAAGGCACGGCGACGGGGCGGGCGGAGGGCCCGGTGTTCGTGACCGCCTCTCTGGACGGCTACACGACGGAATTTGTCGTGCAGTGCGAACTTCTCGACTACGACGCGCCCCTCTTCGACACGACCCCTTATGACGCCGCCGCGGACAGATACGCCGCGGAGTGGGCGGAGTACGGCACCGCGCGCACGACGGCTTTTATCGGCGATTCCTTTTTCGATTCCCCCTATTGGACGGGCTTTTACGAGACGTATGCGGGCAAGGACGTGCGCCGCATGGGCATCAGCGCGACCACCTCTCTCGTCTGGGAGCAGTATGTGACGCGGATGTTCGGCGGCAAAGCGCCCGCGAATTTCGTCATTCATCTGGGCACGAACAACATTTACGGCGGCAGGGACGCCGCGCAGACGTCTGCGGACATGAAGCGCTTTTTCCGCGTCCTGCACGCCGCTTTCCCCGAGTCCGGAATCTGGTTTTTCGGGATCTCCCTGCGCGCTTACGACGAGGAAAAGACGGAGATCACCCGACAGGTCAACGCCGACCTTTCCGCCTGGTGCGAAAGGCAGGGCTGGCTCACCTATATCGACACGCCCACCCGCCTCACGTCGGATATGCTGCTGGACGGGACGCATCCCAAGCCGGAGGCGTATTCGGTATTCGTGGACGCGCTCGCGGAGACGGACATCGAAATCGCCGATTTATAAAGCCCCGATTGACGGGGAAGATCCATAAATCCCGACCGATCGCGCGCAAAAAGGGTGCAAACCCGCAAAAAAAGACGGCTCGCTTCAGCCGTCTTTTTTCATGTTTTCCCGATGCGGAAAACCTCGTTTTTCGTCTTTTGAGATAAGCAATGCTTGCCGTTCACCCCGTCGGGACGGGGCGCGCCGCCCGAAGCTGCGCCGCCCGCCGTAAAATTACAGGGTCAGCGAAGGCGCGGAATAGGCGCGGGCTTTGAGCTCGCTGTCCAGCATGTACAGCCCCTTGGCGTCCGAGCCGAACAGGGCGTATCTGGTGATGAGGTCGCTGGCGTTCTTTTCCTCTTCGCCCTGTTCTTTTACGAACCAATCCAAAAACTGCATGGTGCGGAAATCCTTGTTCGCATACGCCGCGGCGTAGATGTTGTCGATGAGGGAAGTCACGTATTTTTCGTGTTTCAGCCCCGCTTTCAGCACCTCTTCGTCCGAAGAAAAACCCGACTCGGGCGCGGCGATCGCCCCCAGCGTCACCGGCTCGTCGTTGTTGAGCAGATAGCGGTAGAAGAGCAGGGCATGGTCGCGTTCTTCCTGCGCCTGAACCTCATACCAATGCGCAAAGCCGGCAAGTCCGCGCTTTTCGAAATAGTTGGCAAATTCCAGATACAGGTAGGCGGAATAGAATTCCTTGTTGATTTGCTCGTTGAGAAGTTCCGAAGTTTTTTTATCCATGGCTCGTTTTCTCCTTGATTTTCTCTTTTCTTATTTATAACCCGGATTTCCGGGTTTCAATCGCCCGCCACGGAATTGTCCGTAAATATTCTGAGAAATATCATAAAACCGACCCGAAAAATACCTTTTTCCTTTTTGTCATTTTTTTGACGGGGACGGTATTGACAATCGCGGAAAAAGGTGGTAAAATAGAAATTGAGGAGTAAATATATGCAGACGGGTGTATCGACGGCGTCGCTGTTCGGGCGGAAAAACAACGAAGAAGCCCTTCCCCTGTTGGACGGGCTGGGGATAAAGACGGCGGAAGTGTTCTTCACTTCCTTTTCGGAATACGGCGCCGGTTTCGGGCAAAAAATGGCAAAGACAAAGGGGCAGGTATGCGTTCATTCCATGCACGTCCTCAATACCCAATTCGAGCCGCAGCTCTTTTCCTCCCATCCGCGGGTCAGGGCGGACGCCTTTTCCTGGCTGGATAAGGCGCTCGGCGGCGGTCGGGCGCTCGGCGCGGAATACTACACCTTTCACGGCACCGCGCGCATCAAACGGGCGGCGCGTTCGGGGGACAAAGACGACTTTGCGGCTCTGGGAAAAAGTTTGCGGGAAATTTCCGATTTCTGCGCCGCCCGCGGGTTGACTCTCTGCCTGGAAAACGTCGAATGGGCGCTCTATAACCGCCCCGGCGTCTTTGCCGCCATGAAGGGGGCGTGTCCCGATCTGAAAGGGGTTCTGGACGTCAAACAGGCGCGCCTTTCCCGCCGTCCCTGGCAGATGTATCTGAAAGAGATGGAGGGGCGGATCGCGCACGTGCATATCTCCGACGTGGACGAACGGGGAAAAATCTGCCTCCCCGGCAGGGGCATCTTCGATTTTCCCGACCTCCTCAGACGGCTCGCGGACGCCCGCTTCGACGGCCCCCTCCTCATCGAAGTGTATAAAGGGGACTACGGGAAGGAAGAGGAACTGAAAGAATCCTGCGATTTTCTCGGCGAATTGCTGTATAAATACGGATTGGACGGATAGGGCGCTTTTTCCGCTTTGCCTTCCCCGTTTTCGGGAACGATAAATTTTTTCGGAAAATTTTGCCGATACTGTTGACAAACGCCCTCTTTCGGGGTATAATATAATTAAGATTAAATCTCAATAAAAATTCCCGTCAAGGGAAAATCAATGAAACAAGGAGAAAGATCATGGAACTCAAATTTTATCGTTGCGAAAAATGCGGAAAGATGCTGATTACGGAGAGCGAGCTGGCGCTGGACGGCTGGAAAGAGGTGATCGCGGGTACGACGGAAGCGGCAAGGGAGAAGCACATTCCCGCGGTGACGGTGGACGGAAACGAAGTGAAAGTCTGCGTGGGCAGCGTTGCGCATCCGATGACGGCGGAGCACCTGATCGAATGGGTCGCGGTGGAGACGGAGCAGGGATATGCCGTGAAATATCTGAAAGCGGATTCCAAACCGGAAGCGACCTTTGTCCTGTCGGACGGCGACAAGGCGAAGAAGGTATATGCCTATTGCAATCTGCACGGACTTTGGAGTTATTCGCTTTGATTTGAGCGAAACGCGTATCTACGTCGCAATACATTGTCGGGCTTGCGTTTTGCCCTCTCTCCCCACCTCCCCTTATGGTAAGAGGTGCGCGGAGCCTTCCCCCATGCCTCCCCTTTTGGAAAGGGGAGGTGTCGAGCGGAGCGAGACGAAGGGGATAAGAGTAAATCCGCAAAAAGAGCGTCACTTGTTATGCCCTTTTTGCCCTTACGAGGTACGTAGTACCGAGTGGGAAACAAGGTGAAACGAGCGGCAATGCCGCGAGAGAGGAAAGACAACCGGCAGTCAGCCGCATTGCGGCGCGCCGCCGGTGTCTGTCCTGTATAAATTCTTCCGCAGACGCTCGTTAAATTTTTTCTCCGAAAAAATTTAACGAAACTCGTTTTATCCGCAAAAAGAGCGTCACTTGTTATGCACTTTGCCCTTACGAGGTACGGAGTACCGAGCGGGAAACAAGGTGAAACGAGCGGCAGAGCCGCGAGAGAGGAAAGACAACCGGCAGTCAGCCGCAGCGCGGCGCGCCGCCGGTTTCTGTCCTGTATAAATCTTTCCGCAATTCCTCGTTAAATTTTTTTTCGAAAAAATTTAACGAAACCAAAAATATTTCAGGAGGAAAAAATGGAAGGCGTCATCGAAAAAGAGGCGATGTTCAAACTCACTTACGGGCTTTTCGTGCTCACCGTCAACGACGGGATGAAGGACAACGGCTGTATCGTCAACACGGTGTCCATGCTCACGGAGACCCCCAAGCGCATCACCGTGTACGTCAACAAACTCAACTACACCGAGCAGATGATCCGCAAATCGGGCAAATTCAACGTTTCGGTGCTGACGGAGAGCGCGCCCTTCGACATCTTCAAACAGTTCGGTTTTTCGAGCGGCAGGGACGTCTACAAATTCGCGGGCAGGAGCTATCCCCGCACGTCCAACGGCCTGTATTACATCCCCGAACACACCAACGCGGTGATTTCGGCGAAGGTGACGGACATGCTCGATTACGGCACGCACACCCTGTTCGTGGCGGAGGTGACGGAGGCGAAAGTGCTTTCCGCCGAACCTTCCGTGACCTACGAATATTATTTCGCGCACATCAAACCCAAGCCGGGTGCGGCGGCTGCGCCCGCGGAAAAGAAAAATCCCAACGTCCACCGCTGGGTGTGCAAGATCTGCGGCTACGTCTACGAAGGGGAGACCCTGCCCGAAGACTACATCTGCCCCCTGTGCAAGCACGGGGCGGAGGATTTCGAGCAGATCGACTGAACCGCATACCTGCCGCGGGCGGCTGTCCGTCGGACAAATCGGCGGCGGCAGGGCAGGACGGACAGAACGGACAAGGCGGGCGTTTTTTCCGCCCCTCCGCGGGGAGGGCGCGGCGGTTTCGTGCGGACAAATCGCAAAGAGCGGAAAAAAATACCGAAAAATCCGAAAAAAAGACTTGACAGAAAAAAGCCGGACTGTTATAATAACAGGGTAACAAAAAAGTGCCTGAGGCGAAGGAGGGTTGAAAGGAATGTCTACGGTCAAAGTAGGAGAGAACGAGAATGTGGAAAGCGCGCTTCGTCGTTTCAAGAGAAAGTGCTCCCGCGACGGCATCATCGGCGATCTGAGAAAGAAAGAGTTTTACGAAAAGCCTTCCGTCAGAAGAAAGAAGAAGTCCGAAGCCGCCAGAAAAAGAAACAAGAACTGACCAAAGAAGAAAGCTCACGCGAAGAAAAGCCGTGGGCTTTTTTGTTGCGATTTTTGCCGCATTTTGGCGGTATTTGCCGGCTTTTGTCGGCTCTTGTCGAAAAAACGAATTCCGGACGCATCGGAAAAGAGAGGTAAAGCAGGAAGTGACGCAGCAACGCACTTTTCGCGCCCTTGCGCGCCAGGCGAAAACCCGCATGAAGAGCGGATTTTGGGAGGATTGCAAGGACGATCTGGACTTACGGATGGAAAAAGCCAAGGAGCAGGGTCTCAACGAAAGCAAAGCGGGCAGATATTTCAAGAGCAAGGTGTCCGCCGCGGTCGCGGGCGAAAAGGAAGACGAATTTTACCTCCGGGTCAAAGCCCTTCTCGACAGCGAAGGGGAGGTCAGCGACGCCATCGGCAGGCTCACCGACCGCGAATATTACGCCTCCTTGTCCTATGAGGAAAAGCAGCGCTACACCCTGTCTTTAAGCGAGAAATATCTCCGCGCTTTGGAGCGTTACCGCCGGGAACGGGAATTTTCCGGGCTGGGCATCCGATAAAAAGGAGGGCTTTCTTCGGAAGCGCGCGCCCGCTTCCCCTTTCCATGTCTCCCCTTATGGTAAGGGGAGGGGCACCGCTTCCATGCCTTTCCTTTATGATAAAGGAGAGGGCGTGCCTCCTTTATGCCTCCCCTAATGGTAAGGTGTCATCCCACCCCCATACCTCCCCTAATGGTAAGGTGCACCATACCCCCCATGCCTCCCCTTATGGTAAGGGGAGGTGTCGAGCAGAGCGAGACGGAGGGGATAAGAGGTTCGGAAACCGAACAAACAATCCCTCAGTCATGCTCCGCATGCCAGCTCCCTTTGCACAAGGGAGCCATGGTTGTGGGGCGGGTGCGACGGGATTCTCTCTATGCCTCTCCTTACGAAATGCGGAGCATAAGCAGGAAAGAAAGGGAACTTCGCCCAAGGGAGCGGAAAAACTTGCAATGCGGGGCGGGGTGTGCTATAATAAATACATGAATCAGACGACGGAAATACTCGACAGTCTCAACGACGAACAGATAAAGCCCGTTCTCGCCACGGAGGGAGCGGTTCTGGTGCTTGCGGGCGCGGGCAGCGGCAAGACGCGGGTTCTGACCGCGCGCATCGCGCACCTCGTGGAAGATCTCGGCGTGCCTCCTTCCGCCATTCTCGCGATCACCTTCACCAACAAGGCGGCGAACGAGATGAAGGAGCGTGTGGCGCGGCTGGCGGACACGCGGGGGATGTGGGTATGCACCATCCACAGCATGTGCGTGCGCATTCTGCGCAGGTACCCCGAACAGGTGGGCATCAAGGAAAATTTCTCCATTTACAGCGAAACGGAGCGAAACAACATCGTCAAAAAATCTTTCCAGGAATGCGATTTCGACGACGACAAATTCTTGAAGAGCGTCAAATGGCACATCGCCAACGCCAAGATGCTCGGCCTTTCGCCCGAAGAATACGGCAGGGAATACGCGGCGGAAGGGGACATCGACGACATCGTCAAGGTGTACGTCCGCTACCAGGCGCACCTCAAAGAGAACAATTCCCTCGATTTCGACGATCTGCTCAACGAGACGCGGCAGCTTCTCAAACGCAGCGAAGAAGTGCGCGAATATCTCGGCGGCATGTTCCGCTACATTCTCGTGGACGAGTTTCAGGACACCAACGCGGTGCAGTTTGAAATCGTCCGCATGCTCGCCTCCGTCCACGGCAATCTGTTCGCCGTGGGCGACGACGACCAGTCCATTTACGGCTGGCGGGGCGCGAAGATCGAAAACATCCTGCACTTCGAGAAATTTTTCCCCGACGTGCAGACTTTCAAGCTGGAGCGCAACTATCGCTCCACGGGCAATATCCTCCGCATCGCCAACGCGGTCATCCACAACAACGGCAGGCGCAAGGACAAGACCCTCTGGACCAAGAACGGCGAAGGGGAAAAGCCGCAGGTGTTCGAAGCGGAAGAGGAGAGCGGCGAAGCGCGCTTTGTCGCGCACACCATCGCGGGGCTGGTCGGCCGCGGCTATAAATATTCCGACTTTGCCGTCCTGATGCGCCTCAACGCGCTCACCCGCTCGTTCGAACAGGAGTTTACTTCGGACGGCATTTCCTATAAGGTGTTCGGCGGCTTCAAGTTCTACGAGCGCAAGGAAATCAAAGACCTCATCGCCTATCTCCGCCTCATCAGCAACCCCTTCGACAGCGAGGCTGCGGTGCGCATCATCAACTTCCCCAAGCGCGGGATCGGCGCCAGGACGGTGGAGGCGCTGGAAAATTACGCCTACGAGACGGAACTGTCCGTCTACGACGCCCTTCTCGATCTCGATTCGCTCGGCTTTACGGCGGGAACGGCGAAAAAACTCGCGGACTTCCGCGATCTCGTCAAGGGCTGGATCGTGGACAGCCAGGACCTGCCCGTCAACGAACTCGTCCGCCGCATCGTCTCGGACACCGGGATGCGGGAGGCGTATTCGGACAACAGCGACGAGAGCGTCAACAAACTCGCCAACATCGACGAATTTATCAATTCGGTGGACGAATACTGCCGCCTCAACAAGGGGGCGACGCTCGCCGATTACCTCAATCAGGTCACTTTGAGTTCGGACACCGACGACATGGATGACAGCAACTATGTCACTCTCGCCACCATCCATTCGGTGAAGGGGCTGGAATTCCGCTGCGTGTTCGTCATCGGTCTGGAAGAGAACGTCCTGCCCGGCACCCGCGCTTCCGAGAGCGAGGAGGGGCTGGAAGAGGAAAGGCGGCTGATGTACGTCGCCGTCACCCGCGCCCGCGAACGGCTGTATCTCACCCGCTCCAGGAGCCGCTATCTCTACGGTAAGCGGGAGCCGACCGCCCGTTCCCGGTTTTTGAAGGAGCTTTCCTCCGAACTCTCCCTGCCCGCGGAATCCCGCGCCTTTTCCCGCGGCTATTCGGAGGACGGCTGGTACGCCGACGACGATCCCGAAGCGTTCGGAAACGCCGCTTACGGGGCGGGCAGGTATGCGTCGAACGCAAAAAGCGGCTACGGAAGAAGCGGTTACGGCGGAGCCCGCGGCGGCTATGGAAATTACGGAAATTCCGGGGGCGGCAGCTATGGCGGCTACGGCGGCTACGGAAGTTACGGCGGGAACCGCGACCGTTCGCGGGAGAGTTCTCCGGTGCGGCGGTCGGAGCCGATCTCGCGGCAGAGCGCGGCGGGGGCGTTTACATACGGCGGAAGCGCGCCGCAGAAAAAGCCTGCGGGCGGCGGAAAGGATCTGACGGCGTTCCGGACGGGGGTGACGGTGCAGCATCCGAAGTTCGGCAGGGGCACGATCGTGGCGGTGCGCGGCGCGGGCGCGAACATGATTTTAGACATCGCCTTTGCGGGGTTGGGGATTAAGCAGTTGTCCGCCTCCCTCGCCCCCCTCACAGTTGTTTGAAACGTTATTCATCGTCCGAATGCATTGTCGCCCTTGCGTTTTTGCTTGCTCATTTACGTCTAAGTAAACTCGCGGCGCAAAATCCGCGGGCTTCGCGCCTCGGACGCGACTAACGCTTCAAACTTCGATTTATCCTGCTTTGAGAAAATTCGGGCAATGTTCCTGTCGCAAAATCCGCAGACTCCTTGTCTTTCGCGCGCCTGACGCCTTAAACTTCGGTTGAACCAACTTTGAGGAAATTCAAACGTCATTCATCTCGTGGGACTTTGTCGGGCTGCGTTTTCTTCGGGTCGTGTACGTTTGAGTACACTCCCTGCGCCGAATCCGCGCCCTTCGCGTCTGGCAAGCGACTAACGCTTCAAACTTCGCCATATCCAACCTTCATGCCTCCCCTTATGGTAAGGGCGTGTCGCACTATCCTGCCTCCCCTTATGGTAAGGGGAGGTGTCACGAAGTGACGGAGGGGATAAGAGTAAATCCGCAAAAAGGGCGTCACTTGTTATGCTCTTTTTGCCCATACGAAATGCGGAGCATGAGCCGGAAAGGAAGGG
>DVGN01000053.1 GCA_018712725.1 Candidatus Scatosoma pullicola | reverse complement strand
GGCGGGAATTTTCCCGCCCCGCTCTCGCATATGGAAAAATGCTTTGCCCGCCGATCATTTTCAGGCGGCTTTCGGGGCATGCCCCCGCCGTTCGGCAGTTCAGTACGTCCCCGCCGAAATGTACAGGTCTTTTGCGGAGGGGCGGACGAGCGCGCGGAAGGTCAGTTCCCGCACATGTCCGTCGGGGAAGTCGAAGCGGGTGCCGTCGATTTCCGCAAAGCGCAGGAATTTCCCTGCTTCCGCCGTCACCGTGACAGAAATTTCCGTCCCTTCTTCCGCGCTTTCGGGGGCGGAGATCTGCGCGTTTTCCGCCGAGAGCAGGATTTTCCGCTCGGAGGAATCCGCGGCGGCATTGAATTCGGAGACGAGTTCTTTTACGTCGGAGAGGTACTCGTATCGGAAATGGACGTACCCGTCCGCGCCTTCCGTGCGTGCGAGATTGATCTGCCGTCCGATTTCCTCCGTCTCCCAGCCCGCTTCCCGCACCTGATAGATCGCCTGTCCGATGTACAGGCGGACAGAGGTGCCTTCGCATACCTCTTTCCACCATTTGACGAGAATTTCGTAATCCGCCGCCCGGTTGCCGATTTTCCAATAGATCTGGGGGAGGATGTAGTCGACATATTCCTTTTTCACCCAGCCGCGGGTGTCGGCATAGGCGGAGAAATAGGTCTCATAGCCGTTCGTATCGCTGCCCGCGGGGTCGGAGGAGGCGTTTTTCCAGATGCCCGCCGGGCTTACGCCGAAGGGGACGCCGTACTCCTCCGCGAGTTCTCCCAGTGCCCGGACGAGCGCGTCGTTGTTGGCGCGCCGCCAGTCGCCGAGCGACATGCCCTGCCCGTACCGTGCGTATTCCTCTTCGTCGGGAAAGTCCGTCCCGGGATAGAAATAGTCGTCGATGTGCAGTCCGTCCACGTCGTAGTTTTCGAGAATTTCCTCCGCGCCGTCGAGAATGAGTGCCCGCGCTTCGGGATTGCCGGGGTTGTAATAGAGCTTTCCGCCGTATTTTTCCGTGAGTTCGGGGCGGAGCAGGGCGGGGTTGTCCGCGGACAGTTCGTCGCTCTCCGACATCGTAATGCGGTAGGGATTGATCCAGGCGTGCAGTTCGATGCCCGCGGCGTGCGCCTTTTCCGCGAAACAGGAAAGGGGATCGAATCCGCCTTCGGGCGCTTTGCCCTGCGTTCCGGTCAGGTATTTCGACCAGGGGAAGATGTCCGAATCGTACATCGCGTCCCCGGTGGGGCGCACCTGGAAGAAAATCGCGTTGTATCCCGCGTCCGCCGCGTCGTTTACGATCTCTTCGGCGTATCGTCCGAGTTCTTCCGCGGAAGAGGTGTATTGCAGGGGATAGTCCAGCCGGTAGACGGTGGACACCCAAAGTCCCCGAAGTTCGTCGTCTCTCCCCTGTACGGGGGAAATGCCCGTTTCGGCGTCCGCTCCGCCCGTCCGCCCGCCGGGGGCGGCAAGGAGGAGAGAGACGCACAGGGCGCCGATCGCCGACGCAAAAAACAAGTTTCGCTTCACGTTTTTTCTCCTTTTCAAAAAACAGGGGGAGCGGTTTTCCCCGCTCCCCGGTTCTTTCATGCGATTATCCGCATCAGTTCTTTCTGCGCCGCGCGATCATAAGCGCGCCGCATACCGCCGCGCAGAGCGCCAGCGTTCCCAACGCGCCCGCCGAGAGGGCGGAGGAGCAGCCGCCGCTTTCGCCCGGTTCGCCCTGAGGACCCTGCGGCCCTTCGGGACCCTGAGGTCCCTGCGCGCCGTCCTGACCATCCTGACCGTCCTGACCGTCGGCTCCGTCTTCGCCGTCGGCGCCCTTGATGTTGCCGACGAGCGTCCAGCCCGTTTCCGTCTTTTCATAGATGTCAAAGGTGGTCTTGTCGAGATAGAGGTCGCCGACGATGCCGTCCGCCGCCTGCGGCGCGCCGTCGCCCGTCAGCCAGCTGCCGCCCGCGCTCTCTTCCGCCGGAGCGAAGGTCGCCTTGACGACGGTGTCCTGCCTCCCGTCGAAGGAGATGGTGAGGGAAGTGAGTTTCGCGCCGTTCAGCTCGGTCGCGACGCCGTTGACGAGAATGCTTTCGATATAGTATCCGTCGTCCGCAAGCACGGTGTAATAGGCTTTTTCGCCCGCGTACACGGCCGTGTCGCCGAGGATGTTGCCGTGTTCGCCGATGTCCTTGGTCACGGTATAGGTGATGCGTTCGAAGACGGCTTCGACGGTGGTCTGCGCGCCGGGGACGAAGGTGTAGGTGCTTTCCTCCGTCAGTTCGACTTTCCGTCCGTCGATGCGCACTTCCGCCACATACCAGCCTTCGGCGGGGGTGAAGGTGATGGTGGTTTCCACGCCTTCTTTGATCGTGCCGTAAGAGACTTCGCCTTCGCCCGTCTTTTCCACCGTCGCGTCCGAATCGGCGTTCAGGACGACCTTGTCGATTTCGTGCATGCCGCCGTCATAGTAGGCATACGCCGTCAGGGTGAGGGTGCCGTTCGCGATATTGATCGCGGAGAATACGGGGTTGTCGTCGTCGTAGACGAATTCCGCCCAAGGTCTGTCCGTCGCGGCGTCGTAGTATTTGGAGCCGGAGACGGAGCCGCCGATGACGTAGGTGACGCCGTTTGCATTCATCTGCGTCTTTTCGCCTTGGTACATGGTCGTGCGGGAATAGATGTGGTCGTGTCCCGAAAGGACGATGTCCACGTTGCATTCCTCAAACACGGGCGCCAGGGCGCGGATCTCTTCTTCGTTGTAGTTGAGGGGATAGGCGGAGCGGTGCATCAGCACGATGCGGAAGGATTTGTCCGTATTCGCGAACACTTCGCGCATGAGCTCGATCTGCTTCGCATAGCCCGGATCATAGGAGTTGTATCCCGCTTCGGTGTCGAAGTTGAAGACGACGGCGTCGCCGATCGTGAAGTAGTAGTTTCTGCGCCCCGCGCCTTCCGTGCCGTTGTCCGGGCCGTAGAAGTAGGAGGCGAAAGCCTGCGCTTCGAACACCGCGTCGTGGTTGCCCACCGTCGCCGCCCAGAGTCCGTTTCCGAAATAGGGCGCCATGGCAGCGTCGAGTTCGTTCCACTGCGCATAGGACTGACCGGCGTCTACGATGTCTCCCGCGAGCAGGGACAGGTCGGCGTCGATGTAGTCCTTCATCCGTTCCACCATGGCGGGCACGTTGGAATAGCTGCCCTGGATGTCGCCGTAGAAGGCGATGCTGACGTCTCCTTCGGGCGCGGTCGTGAAGCTGCGGACTTCGGACGTGCCCTGCGCGCCGCCCACCGTGTAGTAGTAGGTGGTGTCCGGTTTCAGACCGGTGAGATAGGCGCCCCAGGCGCGGTATTCGCGCGTCTTGGTGTCGTAGGTCGTGCGGATGGTCTCATACGCCGCGTTTGCGGTGAGAGGGGAGGACATATCCGCATTCTCCGAATAGGTCACTTTGCCTTCCGTCGCGTCGAAGGAGGTCTCCCAGGAAATGCCGACGGAGGTCGCCGCATCCGCGCCCACCGTCACGACCACCTTTTCGGGCGTCGTGCTGCCCAGGGACGCCATGACTTCGAATTCCACCGCATTGGAGACGATCCCGTCTTTCACGGCGGTGATCGTGTATTTCGTGCCGGCGGGGTCGTCCTTGAAGAAGTCGGTGGAAAGGGTACCGTTTTCGCCCGTCACGGCGTCGAAGGGGATCTGTTCGCCCGCTCCGTTTTCGACGATGAAGGAGATGCCCGCCGCGCCGGCGCCGTTTTCGACGACGCTTAAAACGGTGCTCCCGCCGACGGTGCAGCCGTCGTAGCTCAACGTGTACAGGTATTCGATTTCGGGATTGAAGCCGTTCAATACCTCTTCGAATTCTTCGCCCACGCTGTTGTCGGTGGCGTCGGTGACGATGAGTTTATCCACCGAAATGCCCGCCGTGCCGTCCGCGTTCTCTTCGTTTACCTTGAAATTCAGGACGATCATGTCCTCTTCGGGCACTTCCAGCGCGTCCATGCCCCTCAGAACCAGACGGATTTTGCCCGTTTCGGCGTCCACCGTCTTTTCCACGACGGTCAGCCGGGGATCGACGACGGGCTCGCCGCCGACGAGGGTGAGCTGCGCCGCGTTATACGAGAGTTCTATTTCCGCTTCGAGGAAATTTTTGTAACTTTCGGTGTCGAGAGAATAGGCAAAGGTCTGCCCCGCGTAAATCGTGTCCGTATCCGGCATCTTTTCCGTCATATGTACGGCGTAGCCGGAGACGGTGAACCGGAATTCGGTAAAGGTCTTGTTGCCGAAATTGTCCTCCGTGCGGATGCGCACGTTCTGCACGCCGGGGCGGAGCTTGGTGATCGCGCTGGGGTTATAGGTGACCGTCACCACCCCGTTTTCGTCCACCGATTGCTGCAAGTTGGTGTATTCGACGTTGTTGATCCACATCTTGGTGCGGTCGGTGGCGACGCCCGTATAGACGACCTCTTCGCCCTGCGCGTCCGTCTTGGGATCGGTCACCTTGAAGGAGATCACCTGCTGCCGGTCGTCCGTGGTGACGTCGACGGGGGAGATATCGGAGACCACCGTGGGCGTCTCGTCGTCGTTGCGGAAGTCGTAGATCGCCCGCAGGGAATCGACGTAGATGGTGCCTTTTTTATAGTTGCAGACGGAAGCCGTACCCAGAAGCCGGACGGCGCGCTGAATCTGAATGGGATAGGAAACGTCGGTGGGGATGGGGGTCTCGATGTACTTCCAGCCCACCCAGTCGATATAGGTGTCGCCGACGTATTTGCCGCCGCGCAGCTGAATGCGGAACCAGCCTCCGTTGCCGTCGCCGTACACCCAGCAGCCCACGGCGGTCGGCTGTCCTTCCAGCGTATAGAAGCCGCTCTTGTCGCCGATCTCGATCGCGACGGTGCCGGTCAGGGGATTGGTCGCGAAGTCATAGTCGATGCGCAGCGAGCCGTCGCCCGACTTGATATACCGCTCGTCGCGGTTGATGCTGATCTGGCCCCAGCCGCCGTTGTTCGGGATGTTGGTGTAATACGCCTGCCAGTTATTCTCTTCCGAATCGAAGTCGTATTCGAAATCGCTGATCATCACGGGCAGTTTGCCGATTTCCAGGGGGATGGTGAGTTTGTAGTCCTTATAGGAGACGTACAGGTTGCCCGTGCCCTGCGTGTCCGCCGCCGTAAATACGCCCGAGTCCGAAATGGTCCCGAGAGAGGCGGGGTCTATTTCGAAGGTCAGGGCTTCGGGGGAGCAGACGACGGGTACGCCGCTGTTGTAGGCGGAGAAGGAGAGTTCGTCCGTCTTGCCGGGCGCGAGGGAGATAATGGTGCGGTCGGTGGTGATCTCCGTCACTTCGTCCACGACGTCGATCTCAAATTCCGTGCGCATGCTGCCGCTCGTGGCCACGAGTTTGCCCGTGCCCGCGCCTGTTTTCGCCGTGAACAGCCCGTCTTCCGTCACCGTGCCGACGTTGCCCTCCACCGTATAGGTGACTTCTGGCGTGGGGGAGGCATAGAAATTGCCGTCCGTCGCCTTGGTCGTAAATTGCAGGGAGGCGCCTTCCAGAAGCATCGTCTTGGTGCCGAATCCCTTTTCCGTCTCGGGATAGACGTGCAGTTTCTCCGCCGTCGGGGATTCCGGCTTTTCCGCCGTCGCCACGAACAGCAGGGCGTTGGTGTTGGCGCGTTCCTGCCCGTCGGAGGGCTTGTTCAAAACGGTCGCCTTTTCGTCGCCCGGCAGGGTCGCCGAAATCGTCGAGGAGCCGCCGCCGTCCAGGTTGAAGATGGTCACGCAGCCGAGTTCGTCCCGCATGTATTCGATCATCTGCCGGAAGGTCAGGCCGTTGGACCAGCCCACCTGCCTGCCGTCCGTCTGTAAGAGGACCATTTCGCCGTTCTCTTTGAGGCCGACCGCCGTGCGGGGATGCACGTCCGTCGTTTCGAGAATGCCCGCGGGGATGGTGCCGTTGTCGAGCAGAAGGTGGAAGATGCCCATGGAGGAGGAGACGGTGCTCCAATCCACTTTGTCGCCCGCCCGGTCTTTGACGTCCACCGCAATCTCCGTCCCGTCTTCCAGGGAGGAGAGAACTTCGTAATAGGGGGAATCGGCGTGCGCCGAAAGGACGATCGTGCCCTCCGCAATCGCCGTCTGGTTGCCGTCGCGGTTCTCTTCCACGAGATTGACCTTTTCCAGCGTCGCCGTCATCTGTTCGCCGATCCGGACGCTCCCGTCTCCGTCGGAGACCCGGAACACCACTTCCGCGCCCGCCTGGGAAGAAGCGGTCACGTCGTTGAAGTCGGGCGTGAGCAGATACAGCCCGCTCTTGTCCATTTTGCGCTCTTTGTTGACCTGCGTGAGGGGATAGGACTCATCGCCGATCGTCACCGACATGTCGAGCGCGGCATCGCCGTACACAACCTCTCCCTCCTGCGTGAATCCGAACGCATAGGCGGAGGAAGAGGACGTGATGAGCTTCCCGTCGTCGATCGTAAGCCCCAGCGCGATGCCGTTGGACGTGTCGTAGGCGTCGCCGTTGATGCCGAATACGACGTGCTGTCCGATTTCCTCTTCTTGGGAGACGAGACTGCTCATCGTGCTGCCGTACATCGCGTTCCCGCCGTAGGCGATGACGGGCTTCACGCCCGACGTCTTGGGGTTGAAGGTGACGGTGTATGTCTTTTGTTCGCCGTTGTTGTTCTGGCTCATCGTGTGCGTGAGCGTGGTGTTCGTGTAGATCTCCCGATCCCAGGTGAACAGGGTGTCGCCGAGTCCCACCGCCGACGCTTCCGCCCCCGCTTGGAACGAGGGGAGAAGGCAGGCTGCGGCGGCGCCGCACGCGATCGCCGCCGAAAGGGCGGCTGCCATCAGTTTTCTGTGTTTACGCATAATACCTCCTTTTTACTGACACCGCCATTATAATACATAGTTGTAATATTTTCCGCACTCTGTTGTAAAATCCCCGTAAATAATTTGTAAATTTCGTAAAAAATATTTTACACGCATAAATTTGCGTAAAATCCTTGACTTTTTCATATAAAAGAGTTAAAATATATATTATTATAAATATTTATAAATAGAATATCACGCGTGTGCGCGTGCTATAAAAGAGAAAACAAGCGGGACGGCGGAGCGGAAAATATTTTTGTTTCCGCTCCTTTGAAATCTTGACTTTTGCGCCGGAGAATGGTAAAATACGGGGAAACGGCAAAAAGTCCGCCGGGAAATCCGGGCGGATGGAAAAAAGGAGAAAAGACATGGGCATGAAGGTCGTGGTGACGGATTATCGTCCCGAATGGGCGGAAGAATTTGAAAGGGAGGCGGAAAAGCTGCGCGCGGCGTTCGGAGAGGGGCTCGTCGCGCTTTATCACGTCGGCAGCACTGCCGTGCCGGGGCTTGCCGCAAAGCCGATCATAGACATCCTGCCCGTCGTGAAGGAGATCGCCGACGCGGACAGGGCGGCGCCCGCGCTGGCAGAACTCGGCTATGAAGGGCTGGGGGAGTACGGCATTCCCGGCAGGCGGTATTTCCGCAAGGGCGGGGATAACCGCACCCACCAGCTGCACGTATTCGCCGCGGAAAATAAAGGGGAAATCGGACGGCATCTCGCGTTCCGGGACTATATGCGCCGGCATCCGGACGAAGCGGAAAAATACGGCGCCCTGAAAAAGAAGCTCGCGGCGGCATTCCCCGAAGACATCGACGGATACTGCGACGGCAAGGACGCCTTCGTGAAAGAGGCGGAGAAAAGGGCGCTTCAAGAATCTGCCGCCCTGCGGTATTTATCCGAAAATCCCGCGCTGTTTGTCGATATGTCCGAATGCGTAAAGCGGGGCGCCGCGGAAATTTTGTACGCGGGGGAGGACGGGGTCTTTCTCGCGGAGAAGTCGAGTTTGATCCATATGCTCGCCGCGGATTCGGAAGAGGCGGCGCGCGCCCTTTTGGAACGCTGTCCGATGAATCTCCCCGAAGGGGAACGGAAATTTATCGTCGCGCACGGAGAGGGGGTGCGCCGCGCCGTGTATTCCCGCTTTTCCGTGCGCGCGGAGACGCCCTGTTATCAGGTGATGTATGCGGGCTCGCCCCTGCCGCTGAAAGGGCTGCTGCATTTTCGGCGGGCGGGCAGAGAGGAAGCGGAGATCATAGGGCGGGAATATAAGCTGGAATCCCCCGAAAACATCGAAAAGCTGTGCAAAGAGGGCAAAATCTGGTGCGGCTTTGCCGCCGGGGAGGAAGGGGAGGTCTTTGTCGGGTTTATCGGCAGACATCCCGAAGGGAGCATGGGGCTTTTGCAGGTCTTTCCCGAATATCGCCGCCGTGGGTACGGTGAGGAATTGGAGAGCTTTATGATAGACAAGTTTCTCGAAGAGGGGCTTGTTCCGTACGCCCATATCATCGACGACAACCGAAAATCGGTCAATCTGCAAAAGAAATTGGGTTACGTCTTTGCCGACGAAAAGATATTCTGGATGGCGCTGTGAGGCGTTTTCCGCTTTTTCCGATGCCTTTTCCGCCGCGCCGCTTCTCCCGGCACATAAAAATCCTTCCGGAGGGGAAAATTGAATAACGGGAGGGCAGGGGAGAGATGAACGCGGAGCGGAAAGCACGATCGACGGGAAAAAGGGAGAGTCCGGCGGCGGTGTCGTCGGTATTTTTTGCCCTTTCCTTTTTGGGCTGGTGCATGGAAACGGTATATTGTTCGGATTTCTTTACGAAATTTCCCGACCGCGGTTTTCTCACTCTGCCTTTCTGCGTCATTTACGGCGCGCCGCCCTGCCTGGCGAGGCTGCTTTTCGGAACGCCGCGCGAAGGACGGCTGGCGCGTGCGGCGGATAAAGCGGGACTGAACGGGGCGGGAAGCATTCTCTTCCGCTACGGCAGTTATTTTTTGCTCTCTGCGGGGACGGCGACGCTGTTCGAATTGTCCTTCGGCGCCCTGTTCGACGCTTTCGGCGTGCGGCTTTGGGATTACAGCCGCCGCCCCCTGAATTTCCGGGGATATATCTGCCCGCAGTTTTCCCTGCTGTGGGGGACGCTCATCACCTGCTTTATGTCCTTTGCGTGGAATCCCTCCGTCCGCATCGCCTCCCGGATCCCGCGGAAAATCGCCGCGGCGGTCAATTTGTTTTTATGGATCGCCGTGGCGGCGGACTTTTCTTTTCATTTTGCCTGGCTCGCGGTGTGCCGGCGGCGCTTCCGCTTTTCCGATCTGTTCGCGTGATTTTCTGCGCGTTCCGTCCGGGCAGGGTCGAGGCGGACGCAGGCAAAGAGATTTTATCGCAGAAAATAAAAAATCGCTCCCGGCGGGGAAGCGGAAAGGAACGGAAAAATGGAAATACGGGAATTGGGCAGCGAAAGCGCGGAGAAGATCGGCTGTATGATCGCGGAGATCTTTTCGGCAGATCCGTGGAATGACGAGTGGACGGAGGAAGGGCTGCGCTCCTATGTGTTCGAATTGCTGCACGGCAGCAATCCCCTGTCTTTGGGACTTTACCAAGACGGGGAGCTGATCGGCATTTCCTTAGGCAGGATAAAGCATTGGTGGGCGGGGACGGAATACTGGATAGACGAATTCGGCATTCTGCCCGCGAAACAGCGCCGGGGCGCGGGCAGGGCATTCCTGGAAAAGATAAAGGACCTCCTTTCCGAAAGGGGGATCGGCGGCATCGTCCTGCTCACCGAAAGGACGGCTCCGGCTTATCGGTTTTATCTCGAAAACGGATTTTGCGAAAAAGAAGAACAGGTCTTTCTCGCCGCGGACATCCGCCCCGGAAAAAGGGATTGACGCTTTTTTCGGGAATTTGCCGGAAAGGTCTGAAAATAAGGGGCGCGAACGGGGAAATTACATATTCCCGGATTCGGAGCCGCGGAAAAATTCCTCCCGCGTCAGAAGATACACGCATTCGTCCAGAAGGACGCCGTCGTAGCGCAGCCAGCTGTTAGGGATGCGGCATAAGGGGCGGAAGCCGAGTTTTTCGATCACCCGTTTGGAGCGCAGATTAAAGGGGAAATGGGACACGGCGACGGCGCGGGCGTTCCGCTCTTCAAACGCGAAACAAAGCGCCGCCCGCGCGGCTTCGGGGATGAGCCCCCGCCCCCAACAGCTTTCCGAAAGGACATAGCCGAGTTCGAAGTCATAGGGGACGGGAAGCCTTTTTCTGCCCGGCGCGTGCAGGCCGACGGAGCCGATGACCCTGCCCGTCTCTTTAAGCACGATCGCCCATGTTTCGTTTTCTTTGCGGAAGAGGGAGAGGAGGGCTTTGGTCTCCTGTACCGTTTCGTGCGGCTTCCAGCCCGCCATGGGACCGACTTTGTCCCCCGAAGCGTAGGCGAACACGTCCGTTTCGTCTCCTTCCCGCCACTGCCTGAGGATCAGCCTTTCCGTTTCCAGCGTCTTCATATCCCGGCCTCCTTTCGGGATATTATAGCATTTCCGGCGGGAAAAGGCAAGCGGCTACATATCCCGCCGGGCGAGAATTTTCCCGCTTTCGGAATGGACGAGCAGGGCGAGAATGCCCCCGTTGCGGTCGATGATGCCGACGTAATAATAGGGGGCGTCCTCATAGATAAGGCGCAGGTAAATTTCCCCGGCAAAGCCGTTGCGGTCGGTCATCGAAGAGAATTTTTCGCTTTCCGCTTCGCGCACCTTTTCCAGGACCTCTTTCGCGGACAGGGTGTTTTCCGTCCGGACGGTCGCCGCCGGGATCTCCGCCGAGCCGTCTTCCCAGGTCACGGTGAAGGTGATTTCGGAGGCTTCGGACAG
>DVGN01000052.1 GCA_018712725.1 Candidatus Scatosoma pullicola | reverse complement strand
GGGCGGGAGTATTGTGACTCCCGCCCCGTCTTTTTCGGCGCCCGCTGTTTTTCGCCGATCGGAAAAACTTATTTCGTCAAATCCCTGCCCCGCCCGTATCTTAAAAAATCAGGAAATATTCTGCCGGATGTTGTCGAGGGCGTTTTTTTCCAGGCGGGAGACCTGCGCCTGCGAAATGCCGACCTCCGCGGAGATCTCCGTCTGCGTTTTCCCTTCGTAATAACGCAAAAACAGAATGCGTTTTTCCCGGTCCCCCAGCCTGTCCATCGCCTCTCCCAGCGCGACCCGCTCCGTCCACACTTCGTCGTTGTTCTTCTCGTCGCACAGCTGATCCATGAGCAGCAGCGTATCCCCCGCCTTGTTATAGACGGGATCGTACAGGGAAACGGGGTCGGAAATGGCGTCCAGCGCGTAGGCGACTTCGTTCACCGTCACCTGCATTTCCGCGGCGATCTTTTCCAGCGTCGCCTCTTCGTCCCGCTCTTCGATCGCTTCCCGAACTTTGAGGACGCGGTACGCCGTGTCCCGGATGCTGCGGGAGACGCGCAGGGAATTGCCGTCCCGAAGGTAGCGCTTGATCTCCCCGACGATCATCGGCACGGCGTAGGTGGAGAACTTCACCCCCACGCTCAGGTCGAAATTGTCTATCGCCTTGATGAGTCCCACGCAGCCCGCCTGAAACACGTCGTCCGCATTGGCGTTTTTCGCCCAGAACCGCTTGACGAGGGACAGAACCAGCCGCATATTGCCGATGATAAAAGTCTCCCGCGCCTGTTTGTCGCCCGTTTTCAGCTTTTTCATCAGCTCTTCGTTTTCCTTCGCCGTAAGCCGGGGAAGCCCCGAAGTGTCCACGCCGCAAATTTCCACTTTCTGCATCATACCCTTGTCCTCCTTCTTATGTAGACGTGCCCCGCTTTTTGAGGAAGTATGTGCTTTTTTTCGGAAATTATTTATGTACGGATGTTTTCTCCCCGGAATTTTTTCCGCGGCTTTGCCTGCGCCCCCTTACAAAGACACGGGGCAGGGTTGCGGCGAGCGCTCTTTTGAGCCGTTTTCAGATTGCTTTTCAGACCATTTTGGCGATCTCCCGGCGAAGCCGTTCGATGATCTTCTTTTCCAGGCGGGAAATATAGCTTTGCGAAATGCCCAAAAGGTCCGCCACGTCCTTTTGCGTCATCTCCTCCCCGCCGTTCAGCCCGAAGCGGAGGAACATGATTTTGCGTTCCCGCTCCCCCAGCTTTTTCAGAGCCTCTTTGAGGAGCTCCTTCTCCGCATTGGATTCCAGGCCGCCGTACACGCTCTCCGCCGACGTGCCCAGGATGTCGGAAAGGAGGAGTTCGTTGCCTTCGAAATCGGTGTTGAGCGGCTCGTCGAAGGAGACTTCGCTTTTCAGCCGCGCCGTCCGCCGGAGATACATGAGAATTTCGTTCTCGATGCAGCGGGAGGCATAGGTGGCGAGTTTTATGTTCCGGTCGGGGCGGAAGGAATTGATCGCCTTGATCAGCCCGATCGTGCCGATGGAGACGAGATCGTCCGGATCGACGCCCGTATTGTCGAACTTGCGGGCTATGTACACGACCAGGCGGAGGTTGTGCTGGATGAGTTCCGCGCGCACTTTGTCCCCCTCTTCGCCCCGGTCGAGTTTTCCCAACATCTCCTTTTCCTCTTCGGGAGTGAGGGGCAGGGGCAGCGCCTCCGACCCGCAGATATAGTCCACCGTCTCTTCCGCGTCCATCTTCCGTAAAAAACTTCTGAGTATTTCTTTGAGCTTCATAAGCCGCCTCCCCGTTTTTTCTCCGTTCCGCCCCTTTCGCGCGCCTCGTCCGTCTTGTGCGTTTTATCCTCTCCGCCCGCTCCGACGGCCTCCGCCGCCGCGGCGTTGAGGAGGATCGAATATCCCCGCGCGCGTATATGATTGGACGGGGAAAAATATACTTTCCTTATTATATTCGGCTTTTCTCCGCAATATATCTCCAAGCTGTCCGCGAGAAAAATTCTGATCCTTTTTTCTCCGTTTACCGTCAGAACGGTCGCCTCTTCCGTCATCTGCCTTTCCCCCAGCAGTTCATAGGCGAGATCGGGCGAAAGGAAGCACACGGGCAGTCCGTTTGCCGAGGCGCGGTTGCCGGTGTCCAGAAATCCGTCCGCCTTCACGCTCCTGTCCCCCAACGTCACCCGGCAGGGCCAGACAAAGCGGTACAGCGCCCGTTTCCGGTACAGCCGCCGGACGAGAAAGACGACCGCAAGCGCGAAGCAGAATCCGCCGCCGAGCACCAGTCCCACGGGCGCGCGCTCGACGAGATAGCCGTCCCCCGCCGTGCCCGCGGGCAAAGAAAACGCCGAATAGAGCGCCAGCAGCGCCCCGCCCAGACCGAAGCTGTATCCGAAGAACAAAAGCGAAGTGATCGCATACCTGCCCCATCCTTTTCCCTTTACGGCAATCAGGCAGAGCAAAAAGCCGACCGCAAAGCGGAGTATGTACGAAAAAACCGTTCCCAGCCGCAGAAGGGGAAAGACGACCGCAAACGCCGCGCCGACGGCGGAGGCGAGGACGAGTCTGCCCGGAGAGATCTTCTGTTTTGCCGTGCGCAGGGCGAGCCACAAAAGCATCGCGTCCAGAAAGAAATTTTCCGCGAGGGCGTATTCCACATAAATTTCCACGTCCGTCCCTCCCGCCTTACGTCTTGGGGATATTATACCGCGTCGGGCGGCGCGAAAAAGGGCGTTTTAAGGAAATTTATCCGAAATACGGGCGTTTCCGACCCGCAAAACGGTTGCCTTTTTTTTCGCGGACAGATATAATGATAGGGACGCGCAAAAAAGGGCGCGAAACGGCGACAAAAACGGAGTTTTTCGGATATGAAACTCAATTACAGACACACCGTACTCTCCTGCTGCGTGGGCTATGTCGCGCAGGCGATCGTACTCAACTACATCCCCCTCTTATACGTCACCTTTCAATCGGAATTCGGCATTTCTTTACAGACGATCGCCCTGCTGACGACCGTCTGTTTCGGCGTGCAGCTCCTCATCGACCTTTTAGCGGGGAAATTCGTGGACAAAATCGGCTACCGCGCCTGCGGCGCCGCGGGCAATTTCCTGTGCGCGTTCGGGCTTGTCCTGCTCGCCTTTCTCCCCCGCATTCTTCCGCCCATGGCGGGGCTTCTCACCGCCTCCCTTTTCTATTCGGCGGGCGCGGGGCTGCTCGAAGTCATCGTCTCCCCCGTCGTCGAAGCCTGCCCCACAAAGCACAAAGAGAGCGTCATGGGCTTTCTGCATTCCGCCTATTGCTGGGGGAGCGTCGCCGTCGTGCTCGTGTCCACCCTGTTTTTCTCCCTGTTCGGCATCGGACGCTGGAAGCTGTTCGCCTGTCTCTGGGCGATCCCGCCCCTTGTCAACGCCGTCTTTTTCCTCTTCGTGCCCCTCTATAAACTCCCGGGCGCGGAGGAAGGCGCGGAAAGCGGCGCAAAGCCGGCCAATTCCTTTTCGGCGCTCGTCCGAAAGCCGATTTTCTGGCTGTTCGTCCTCCTGATGCTGTGCGCGGGCGCGAGCGAACAGGCGGTTTCGCAGTGGGCGTCCGCCTTTGCCGAACAGGGGCTGGGCGTCTCCAAGACGGTGGGCGATCTCGCCGGTCCCCTTGCCTTTGCCGTACTCATGGGGCTTTGCCGGGTGTTCTATGCGGCAAACCTCCGGCGCATCTCGCTGGAAAAATTTCTCCTCATCGGCGCCGCGGGCTGCGTCGCCGCATACCTGCTTATCTCTCTGCCTCCCCTGCCCGCCCTCAATCTCGTGGGCTGCGCGCTGTGCGGGCTGTTCGTGGGCATCCTGTGGCCGGGGACGTATTCCCTCGCCTCCAAGGCGATGCCGACGGGCGGAACGACGATGTTCGCCCTGCTGGCGCTGGCGGGAGATCTCGGCTGTCTGTCCGGTCCCACGCTCGTGGGTCTGGTCTCCGGCGCCGCCGGCGACAGCCTGAAAGCGGGCATTCTGGCGGCGATCGCCTTTCCCCTGCTCGCCGTGTTCGGCGCGATCCTCATCCTCAGAAAGAAAAAGAAAGACGCCCTTCCCCTGGCGGAAAAGGACTGATCCGCAGACAAAACGATTTCTCCCGAAGCATTTTGCCAAGCAAAAATCCCTTCGCACCTCTCGTGCAAAGGGATTTTTTTCGTAAAAGACAATTTTTGAAAATGCTTTCCGCTCCGCTTTCGCTTATCTCTCTTCGCGGAAATAGGCGAGCCCGAGCGCCGCGGGCGGCTGGGTCTCGCGGCTGTTGAGTACGCTGGTGAGGATGAGGACGAGAACCGTGACGACGTAGGGAAGGAGGGCAAACAATTCTCGATTTGCCCCGCCGATGTAGTTCGGTGCAATATAGAGCGCTCCGAACACAAAAGAGCCGAGAATGCTTACGATCGGACGCCAGAGGGCAAAAATGACAAGCGCCACCGCGAGCCAACCGATCGCCTCGACGCCATACCCCCACATTCCGCCGCTCCTGTCCATAATATAAAACATTCCGCCCAATCCCGCAATCACGCTGCCAACGCAGGTAGGCACATATTTATAACGGGTAACGTTGATTCCGGCGGCATCCGCCGCGGCGGGATTTTCGCCCACGGCTCGCAGATTCAAGCCTATGCGAGTCCGATTCAAAATCCATCCGCAGACAATCGCAATGACAATCGCCAAATAGACAAAAATCCCGTGTGAGAAAAACACTTCACCCACAACGCCCAAACTTTCAGCAAAGGGAAGGTTGAGCTTTATCAAAGTGCTTGCAGCAGACAACCTCGATCGATCCACGACGCTCTCCATCATAAAGGTCGTAAGCCCTACCCCGAACGTCGTAACGGTAAGCCCCGTCACATTCTGATTGCAGCGCAGGGAAACGGTGAGGAAGCTGTATACGGCTCCGAGCGCCGCCGAAAACAACGCGGACATCAACACGGCGGATAAAATGACGAGAAAATAATTGGCGTCTGCGGTATCCGAAAGCCCGCCCATATACAGGGAAACACCCAGACAGCCTCCCGCCGCCCCCACACTCATGATCCCGGGGATTCCCAGATTGAGATTTCCCGATTTTTCGGTAAGGATTTCTCCGACGCAGCCATAGAGAAAGACGACACCGATGCTAATGGTACTGATTAAAAACGCGACCATTATTTTTTACCCTCCTCTTTCTTCTGCTTATTGCGGCGAAGGCGATAGCCGATAAAAAATTCGCAGCCTATTACGAAAAAGAAAATAATCCCCGTAATAATATCCGCATAGGCATCATTGGTGACGCCGAAATGTCTGCCCGCTTGAATCACGCCCCTGTCCATAAATACCACAAAGAAAGAGACGCCGATCATCACCAACGGATTGAATTTTGACATCCAAGCCACAAGAATGGCGGTAAATCCGCGATTATCCACCATATCGCGGCTGACATTGCCGTTGATAAATCCCGACAGCAACAACCCCATAATTCCGCAGACAACACCCGAAATGATCATCGTGCGGATGATGACTTTTTTGACGTTGATGCCCACGTAACGCGCCGTGTTTTCGCTTTCGCCGACGACAGAAATCTCGTAACCCTGCTTGCTGAATTGCAGATAGACAAACATCAACGCCGTCAGAACCGCCACCACTAAGATGGGGAGAACATATTGATTGCCCAATTGGGGGAACATACCGTCCCAAATCGGATCGAGCTGTCCGGTCGGATTGTCTTTCGCCCAAATATTGAGGAAATAGACAACAAGTCCCTGTGCGATATAATTCATCATCAGGGTAAACAGCGATTCGTTAGTCTTAAAAAACGCCTTGAAAATGGCGGGAAGAACAGCCCATACAGCCCCGGCAACGACGCTTGCCAGAATCATGCACACATACATCAATCCCTGCGGTACTTTTCCGTGCATATAGAACATACAGGCGGTCGTAGCCAGGCATCCGATAAGAACCTGTCCGTTGGCGCCCAGATTCCAGAATCGCATCCGGAAGGCGGGCACGATCGCGATGGAGACGCCGAGAAGGAGTGCCGTGTCCCGCAGCAGGATCTGAATACGCAGGGTTCCGCCAAAATTACCGTCAAAAATCATGGCAAAAAACTCAAACGGATTTGCTTTAATCAGAATGGCGCTGACGATTCCGCTGACGACGAGCGCGAACAGCACCGCGCCGCCGCGGATGAGCCACGCCTTCCAGGACGCCAGCCCGTCCTGCTTTTCGATATGAAAAAGCGGCTCGCGCACGCTTCTCTCTTTGGTAAGTTCGTTATTCATCGGCGCCTCCTTTGTCTTCCGTATCTTTCCCGGCGGTTTCCGTCCCGACGTCCTCCGCGGGCATTTCCTCCGCGGATTCCGCCTCCCCGACCGCTTCCTCCGCCCCACCGTCCGCGGGGACGGGTTCCGCGCTCCTGGTCATCAGCAGCCCGATCTCTTCCTTTTTCGCCGTCCTGCCGTCCACGATACCCGCAACCCTGCCCGACCCGATGACGAGAATGCGGTCGCAGAGTTCGATGAGGACGTCCAGGTCTTCGCCGACGAAGATGACCGCCACGCCGTTTTCCTTTTGTTTGGTGAGCAGATTATAGATGGTATAGGACGAATTGATGTCCAGGCCGCGCACGGGATACGCCGCCATCAGAACGGTGGGCGTGGAAGCGATCTCCCGCCCCACCAGCACCTTCTGCACGTTGCCGCCCGAAAGCCGGCGGACGGGGGTGTGCAGCCCCGGCGTCACCACTTCCAGGCTCTCGATGATGTTTTCGGCGAGCTTTTTGGGATCCTTGCGGTCGAGGAAGATGGACTTGCCCTTGCCGTAGCTGCGCAGCATCATGTTGTCCACGATGTCCATGTTGCCGACCAGCCCCATGCCCAGCCTGTCCTCCGGCACGAAGGAGAGCCGCACGCCGAGTTCGCGTATCTGCATGGGGGTCTTGTCCCGCAGATTGACCTCTTCGCCGCTCTCGGGGTCGATGTAAGTGATCGTCCCCCCTTCGAGGTGCTGCAATCCCGCGACGGCTTCCAGAAGCTCCCGCTGTCCGCTGCCCGCGATGCCCGCGATGCCGAGAATCTCCCCCGCCCGCGCCGTAAAGGAGACGTCGTCCAGCTTTTTCACGCCCTCTCTGTCGCGGCAGTCGAGATGTCCGACGATCAGCCGGTCGCAGGGATTTTTCGGCTCCGTCCGCTCGATGTTGAGGGAAATCTTCTTTCCGACCATCATTTCGGTCAGTTGGTTTTCGTCCGTTTCGGACGTGTCCACCGCACCGACATACTCCCCTTTGCGGAGGACCGCCACCCGGTCGGAAATCTCCATCACTTCGTTGAGTTTGTGGGTGATGATGATGATGGACTTCCCGTCGTCCCGCATCCGCCGCAGCACGTCGAACAGCTGTTCCGTCTCCTGCGGGGTAAGGACGGCGGTCGGCTCGTCGAGAATGAGGATGTCCGCGCCGCGGTACAGCACCTTGACGATCTCCACCGTCTGTTTCTCGGACACCGACATTTCGTATATCTTCTTTTCGGGGTCGATGCGGAACCCGTATTTTCCGGCGATCGCGGCGACCTTTTCGTTGACTTCTTTCAGCCTGTATCTGCCCTTTTCGCGCACGCCGAGCACGACGTTCTGCGCCGCGGTGAACACGTCCACCAGCTTGAAATGCTGGTGAATCATGCCGATCCCGTGGCGGAAAGCGTCCTGCGGGGAACGAATGACCGCCTCTTCCCCGTCCACGAAAATCTGCCCTTCGTCGGGAAAATAAATGCCCGCGATCATGTTCATGAGCGTCGTCTTGCCGCTGCCGTTTTCGCCGAGCACGGCGAGGATCTCCCCCTTATACAGGGTGAGATCGACGTCCTTGTTGGCAACTACCTCTCCGAAATATTTGGATATACCCTTGAGTTGCAGCGCGATTTCTCTCTCCAACTTATACCTCCGATTCCAAAAACCACCAAACGAGATTCCGCCCGAAAAGCAAAACGGAATCACTCCGTTCTGCCGGCGGACTGTCTCTAAAACAAAGAGAAGGCGAATCGCTTCGCCTGTCCCTTTGTCACACTGCTAAACATCTGTCCTTTTACTCAGCAACACCGTATTCAGTAATTCCGTCGATAATGATATTGAAATAAGGAGCCGAACGATATTTCGATTCTTCAAAAATACCTTCCGCATTGATCGCTTCCGTTTCGCCGACATAATCGCCTGCATCATCCACATCGGCAAGATAGCTGGTAATATGCTCTCCTTTCACCGTGAATTTGGAGGTATCGAACACTTCAAGTTCGCCCTTCTGAAGCTTTGCACGCACTTCATTGAGTTTCGCTTCCGTGCCTTCCGCAGCCGCGCTGCCCAGCTCCGTCAAAACCACCGAGCCGGTCGTATCCGTGTATTCGCTGCCCGTGCCGAGACCACCGCACCAATCGGTATCGATTTCCGCATTGTCGAGGGTCTGCCGGATCATGTATTCGAAATAGGGCACCCAGTTGACGCGGGAGGAAATAATATAGGTATTCGGGCAATCCGTTGCCGTGCTGCCGTTATAGGATACGTTGGGAACCCCTTTATCTTCGCACGCGGAAGGCGCGCCCATGGAGTCGGCGTGTTGGGAAATAAGCGCCGCCCCCCGGTTAATCAACGCTATGGCGGTATCACGTTCGGCGTCGATATCATACCAACTGCTCGTATAGGAAACCTCCATCGTCACGTCAAGTTCGTTTTCCTGAAGGACAGACTGCGCGCCGAGGAAGAAAGAAGTGTAGCCGGAGATGACTTCCGCATAGGGGAACGCGCCGACATAGCCCATCTTGATGGTCGTCTTGCTCGTATCGGTGTAATTATTGTCTTCCAGCTCGCCCGCTTCGTGCATTTCGAGCAGCTTCATGCCCGCCGCGACGCCCGCGAGATATCTGCCTTCATAGATGGATGCAAACGCGTTATGATAATTTGCCACTTCCGACGTATGAGCCTGCGTGCCGGTCGCATGGCAAAACTCCACATCGGGAAATTCCCGTGCGGCTTTCAGCATATATTGCTCATGCCCGAAGCTGTCCGCAAAAATGACCTGGCAGCCCTGATCGACGAGGTCGCGTGCCGCTTCATAGCACTCGTTTCCCTCGGGAATATCCGTCACGATGGTAAGCTGATCGGAAACGCCCAGATTTTCACAAGCCTCCCGCATCGCGTCGATGAAGTTTTTGTCGTAAGTCGACGAATCCCCGTGCAGACAGATGAGACCGATGGTGTACGTCCTGTCCGAGCAGGCGGTAAGCCCCGCCAGACCGGTCGCTGCCAATACGGCGGAAAGTGCAACAGTTGCAAATTTCTTCATATGATTTTCTCCTTCCTGTCCGCTCTTTTGGGGCGGGCAATGTTTTTATCCTTTTTCATCTCCCCGCGGCTTTCGCGGCATTCGCCGCAACCCTGGGTGCTTCGTTTTGATTGCCGAAGAATTGTCCGGTCATTCCCGGAAGATAATTTTGCCGTCCTCCATCCGCTCGACGATCGCCAGGGATTCCACTTTATAGCCCTTTTTCCGAAGCTCGTCGCCGCCGCCCTGGAAGCCCTTTTCGATCTCCGCACAGCAGCCCGCGACTTTCGCGCCCGCCTGGTCGACGATGGAGATCAACCCTTTTAAGGCGTTGCCGTTGGCGAGGAAGTCATCGGCGATGAGCACCTTGTCCTCCCTTTTCAGGTATTCCCGGCTGACCGCGATGGTATACGTGGTCTTGTGGGTAAAGGAATAGACGGGGGCGTAATACTGTTCTCCGCTGACGTTGGCGGAAGGGTGCTTTTTGGCAAAGACCATGGGCACGCCGAGTTCGAGAGCCACGGCGGTGGCAAAGGCGATGCCTGAGGCTTCCACGGTCAGAACTTTCGTGATTTCGCAGCCCGAAAACAGCCTGCCCGTCTCCTTCGCCATCTCTTTGAGAAACACCGTGTCGATCTGCTGATTGAGAAAACTGCCCACTTTGAGGACGTCCCCCGGCAGAACGGTACCCTCTTTTACGATTTTTTCTTCCAACGCTTTCATTTGTTCACCAAAACATAAAAAGCGGCAGACCACCGCCACCGCACATTCTCCCCGCAGGGGCAAAAACGCCGCTTGCGGAAAAACGCCAATAGTCGCGATTTGGTTTTCGGGCATCGCGGTAGAAACGCCTCCGCCGCTTCAGGAGGCTTATATCGGTCGAATCTATTCATCTGTTCCCCGAAGCGCGGCAATCCGACCGCCGGACAACCCCGCCTCTCATTTACGGGAATACTATATCACAATGTAAAAAAGTTGTCAAATCTTCTTGCCCGAAATTGATTTTTTGCATTTTTTGTCGCTTTTTATCATACTTTGAGATTTCCGACAAAGAATTTTCACCTCGCCGTCACCCCGGCTCCGCCCTTTTCAAAAGGCGTTTTTCCGGTATTCGATCCTGCCGTCCGCAAATACCTCCGCGACGTCGAAACGGGCGTTCGGCTCCTTTCCCGTCTCCAGCCAATAAAATTCCGCGATCTTCCTGTACCGCCGCTGCTTTTCCCGCCCCACCGCTTCGGCGGGGACGCCGTATTCGTCCGAAGAGCGGGCTTTCACTTCCACGAAGGCGATCTCCTCCCCGTCCTCCGCGATGATGTCCGCTTCGCCGAACGGGGTCTTGTAATTGCGGCGCAAGATCTTGCAGCCCGCGGCTTTCAGATATTTTTCCGCGATTTTTTCCCCTTTGCGTCCCAGAACTTTTCTGCGAACGTCCTGCGGTGAATCGGGCATAATCCGTACTCTCCTATCGCCTTGATGTGTTCCGCCGTCCCGTACCCCTTGTTTTTTCCGAAGCCGTACTGCGGATATTCTTCCGCGTATCTCTCCATCAGCGCGTCCCTGTACACCTTGGCGAGAATGCTCGCCGCGCCGATCGAATAGCACAGCCCGTCCCCGCGGACGACGCTCTTTTGCGGGAAGGGGATGTCCAGCGTCATGTTTCCGTCCGTAAGCACGATGCCGGGCGGAATTTTCAGCGCCGAAACCGCCTCTTTCATCGCCAGTCTCGTCGCCTGCAAAATGTTGATTTGGTCGATGGTTTTTTCGTTCACTTCGTACACGGTATAGGCGAGTGCGATTTCCCGGATGTACGCCGCCAGCGCCTCCCGCCTCTTGGGGGAAAGTTTTTTGCTGTCGTCCACCCCTTCGGCGAGAGGGGTATCGGGCAGAATGACCGCCGCGCAGACGACGGGTCCCGCCAGCGGTCCCCGTCCCACTTCGTCCACGCCCGCGACGGGAAACCGCCCGTCGGCGAGCGAAATTTCAAAGGCGCGCTTTTCTTCGGCGCTTTTTTTTGTCTTTTCTCTCTTCTCTTGCATATCGTTTTTTTATTCCAAACGCACGGGGCAGGGATTTGACGACGGCATATCGACGAGACGAAACCCGAACAGACAATCCCTCAGTCAGTCAGCCGTTGGCTGACAGCTCCCTTTGCACAAGGGAGCCATGGCGGGAATGACGGTGCAGCCCCAAACTCAGAAAGACAAATCGGCGTAGTCGGCTGCCCTTTCCAGACACACCCGCCCGATCCTCCCCTTGCGGAAATCGTCCAAAAGGGCGTTTGCGCCCCGTTCGTAATCGTATTCCCCGCCTTTAAGGACCAGCCCCCTGCGGCGGCAGACCGCCTCGTACATGGCGGTCTTGTCCGAAAAGTCGGAAATCCCGTACCGCTCGGAAAGGTACCCGGGGTACATTTCCGCGAGTTCGCCCAAAAGTTCCAGCGCGATGTCCTCTTTGTCCAGAATGTCGTCGTTGATGCTGCCGATGTAGGCGAGATGCCGGGCGAGCAGTTGGCTGGAAAAGGCGGGCGGCATCGTTCCGGGGGTGTCCAGAAGGTCGAAGGCGCCGCATTTCAGCCAGCGCACGTCCCGCGTCACGCCCGCCTTGTCCCCCGTCTTGGCGCGGTGTCTGCCCCCCAGGAGGTTGACCACCGTGCTCTTGCCCGTATTGGGGATGCCCGCCACCATGAAGCGGAAGGTGCGCGAAAAGCCCTTGTCCTGCGCCCGCGCCCGCTTTTCCTCCGTCATTTTCGCAAGCTCTCTCGTCAAAGCCCGCCCCGACGCCGCGTCCGCCGCGTTGCACAAAAGGCAGTGTTTTCCCTTATCCGCGATGAGTTTGCGGAACTCCTCCGCCCCGCCGTCCGCGAGATCGGCTTTGTTCAGAAGGTATAAAATCGGCTTGCCGCCGAATATCTTTTGCAGATTTTGGTTGAAGGTCGCCGCCGGGGCGCGCGCGTCCAAAACGCAGATCACCCCGTCGCAGAGCGTCCGCTTCTCCTCCATATCCCGCATCGCGCGGGTCATATGCCCCGGAAACCACTGTATCGTCTTTGCCATAATCCTCTTTCCCGCGCCGCTTCGCGCCCCGCGTTTTTTACGCCTCCCGTCATTTCGCGCCGCCCTTATGTCTGCCGATAAAACCGATCGACGCCGGGGGCAGGGTTGCGTCGAGCGCAGATCCCGCCCCGCAAGGTCACCTTTTTTTCAAAAGGTCGGGGCGCATCTTTTCGGTGAGTTTCAAAGCCTGTTCCCGCCGCCATTTGTCCACTTTGGCGTGGTCGCCGCTCAGAAGCACTTCGGGGACGGTCAGCCCCCGATACTCCTGCGGGCGGGTATATTGCGGATATTCGAGCAAGCCGTCCGAAAAGCTCTCGTCCACCAGGGAAGAGGTGCTGATCACCCCGTCCACATACCGGGAAACGCAGTCCACCAGCACCATGGCGGGCAGTTCGCCCCCCGTCAGGACGTAGTCTCCGATGGAAATCTCTTCGTCGATAAACAGGTCGATGATCCGCTGGTCGATCCCTTCGTAATGCCCGCAGAGCAGGATGAGATGTTCGTAAGCGAGCAGGGAAAACACCTTCTGCTGGCGGAGGGTCTCCCCTTTGGGGGAGAGGTAGATGCGGCGGGCCTTATGCTCCTTGTCGAGCGCGTCGATGGCGCTGCCGACGGGCTGGGGCATCATCACCATGCCCGCGCCGCCCCCGAAGGGATAGTCGTCGCATTTGAGGTGCTTATCCTCGGTGTAATCGCGGATATTGACGACGTTTATCTCGATCTTTCCCGCCCTGCGCGCCCTGCCGAGAATGCTCTCTTCCAGGGCGGCGAACATATCGGGAAAGAGGGTGAGAATGTCTATTTTCATGTATTTATACCAAATTCACCTTGTTGTACAGAACATATCTCTGAATAAAGAATCCGCCGACGTTCAGCCCCGCCGCGAGCAAAACAAAGAACCAGAGGGTGCCGTGCGGCCCGATAAAGTCGAAAAATTCGAAGAGCGCGCCGAGATCCATGATCGTCAGAACGCTTAAAATCGCCTGCAAGATCGCCTGTGCGGCAAAGTACACGACGACCGCCATCAAGATGCGGTTTTTCGCGAATATCTGCCCGAGACTGATACAGCAGAAATAGATGTGCGGGGACAAGATCAGGCAAAATACAAAGAGCAGCAAAATCTCGATCACATACAGGAAAAATTCCAGCGGATGGGCGGAGATATAGCTGCCGACCCGGCGGAAAAAGACGCCTATATCCGCAAAATCGAGCAATCCTCCGACCAGCGTCATCACCAGCACGGACACCGCGCAGATCAATATGGAGAGTAAGAGCGCGACGGCGCTCGTGAACATCTTGGAAAAAATGTGTTCCTCCGGGGAAGCGGGGATGCTCAAAGTCAGATACCCCTGCGCGGAAAACAGGCTCTTGTAATAATGGACGAGAATCAGCCAGAACGGCGCAACGACGCACGCCACCGCGCTCAAAGCGTATATGGAAATGACGAAAGAACCGAAGGCGGCAACGCCCGGCGTCGTCGCATTTCCCGCCACCCGCAGAATTCTGACCGCGATGCCGCTCAGAACGGAGAGTCCCGCTATCACGATATAACAGATGTTCAGCACCCGGAACAGGGCGCGGTAGTCGTATTTCATGAGCTTGTTCAGCATCTCCCGCCGCACGAGCTTCTTTTTGTCCTCTTTCTTGTTTTCCGACGTCACCATCTGAACACCTCCCTGAAAAGCTGATCGATCGTCTTGCCCTCTCCTTTGCGGATGGCGTTGGCTTCCCCTTGCAGCACGATGTGCCCGCCCTGCAAAAAGAGGACGTAATCGAGGATCGGTTCGATGTCGCCGATGAGGTGGGTGCAGATGACCATCGTCGAACCGGGCGCGCGGTTGTTGAGAATGGTGCGGAGGATGTAGTCGCGCGCGGCGGGGTCGACGCCCGCGATCGGCTCGTCGAAGATGTACAGCCGCGCGTTGCGGGAAAGGGTGAGGATAAGCCCCAGCTTTTCCTTGTTGCCCTTGGACAGAGCGCGCACCCGCTGATCCCGTCCCACGCCGAGTTCGTCGATCATCTTCCACGCCCGCACCTCGTCGAAATCGGCGAAAAAATCCTTGTAATACTGCACTTCGTCCTTTACGGAAAAGGACTCATTCAGAAAATGCGTGTCGGGCAGGTATGCGACGATCTCTTTCGTCTCCCTCCCGACGGGCATCCCCGCGATCCGTACATACCCCGCCGTCGGCGTGAGCAGCCCCGCGAGCAGCTTTATCAGCGTCGTCTTTCCGCTGCCGTTCGTGCCTAAAAGCCCCACGACCTGCCCCGCGTCCGGCACGGAAAAATTCAGATTGTCGAGCGCGCGGACGCCCTTATAGTCCTTCGTCAGCCCGACGCAATCCAATATGTTCTCCATATTTTCTCCTTATCTTCTCCTTTTCAAGGCGTCTTAAAAAAACGCCGTTTTTCCCATTGTATCACATTCTTTGCAAAAAGTCAATACGGGGAGAAAGCTTTTCGGCATTCTTCTCTTTCGACGAGATCGAAGAATGGCTTTATGCGGATTCCGGACTGTCATATCGAAAGCCGACTTTCTTATCCCCTCCGTCACTTCGTGACACCTCCCCTTTGTCAAAAAGGGGAGGCATGGAGGGTGGGTGCGCACCTCCACTTACCATAAGAGAGGTGATCTTTTTATGGCTCCCTTGTGCAAAGGGAGCTGGCTGCCATAGGCAGGCTGAGGGATTGTCTGCGCTGTTTTCCGTCCCGCAAAAATTGCCGTCGTCAAATCCCTGCCCGCCTTACTTTCGACTTTCTTATCCCCTCCGTCACTTCGTGACGCCTCCACTTACCATAAGGGGAGGCAGGAGGTGCGGCGAAATCACACCTCCTGCCTCTCACAAAAATTTGCGTTCGTCAAAACCCTGCCCCGCCCGTTTTCAAAATCAAGGCGCAGGGAATGTCACAAAATCGCCTCTACGAAACTCTTGGAATCGAACTTTTCGAGATCGCCGATTTTCTCCCCCGTCCCCGCGAAGATGACGGGCAGGGCGAGCTCGGCGGCGAGGGAAAACACGAAGCCCCCCTTTGCCGTACCGTCCAGCTTGGTTAAAACCAGCCCGTCCAGCTCCACCGCTTCGTCGAACACGCGCGCCTGCGAAAGGGCGTTCTGTCCCGTCGTGGCGTCGAGCACCAGAAGTTTCAGAAAATCCGCTTCGGGGAATTCCCGCGTCACCACGCGGTCCATCTTCTGCAATTCCTTCATGAGGTTGTCCTTGACGTGCAGCCGCCCCGCCGTGTCCACGATGACGACGTCCGTCCCCCGCGCCTTGGCGGAAGAGACGGCGTCGAAAATGACCGCCGCGGGGTCGCTCCCCTCTTCGTGCTTGACGATGCGCACGCCCGCGCGCTCTGCCCAGATCGCGAGCTGTTCGCTCGCCGCCGCGCGGAAGGTGTCCGCCGCCGCCACCGTCACCGTCTTGCCCCGTTCGAGAAAATAATGGGCGAGTTTGCCGATGGTGGTCGTCTTGCCCACGCCGTTGACCCCCACGAGCATCAGCACGCAGGGATAGGACAATTCCGGCACTTCCGCCTCCTGAAGGATGTCCGTGAGCGTGCCGCGCAAAAGTCCGGTGACGTAGGCTTCGTCTTTGAGCTTCTCGCCGATCGCCCGCTCCTTGACCCGCTCCACCACCTCTTCCGCCGTGGAGACGGAGACGTCGGAGGAGATGAGGATCTCTTCGAGTTCTTCGTAAAAGGCGTCGCCCAGCTTGTTTTTGGAAAAGAGGACGCGGAGTTTTTCCGAAAAATTCTCCTTTGTCTTTTTCAGCGCCCCGAACAGCTTTCCGAAAAGCCCCTTCGGCTTCGGCTCCTCCGCCTGCGGCTTTTCGGCGGGTTTTTCGATGGGCGCGGCGACAAATTCCGGCTTTTCCGCGGGCATTTCCTCCGCCTTCATCGTCGGCTTCACTTGCCTTTCGGCGGGTTTTTCCGCGGGCTTTTCTGCCGCATTTTCCGCCGCCGGCTCCGCCTCTTCCGCTTCTTCCGCCGCCGCAGCCCGCGCGGAATCTTTATCCCCTTCGGACGTCGGGGCGTTTTCCGGCTTTCCCGAAACATCCGGCGCTTCCTGCGTTGCAACTTCCGACTTTTCCTGCGTTTCCGCTGCCGACTTGTCCTTCTTTTTGAAAATTTTGTCGAAAATACTCATAACATACTCCTGTTTCCGGTTTTCTTTCTCTTTCAGAATAATTTCTTTTTAACCTTACAGCAATCGGGAAAGGCATATTCGCCCACCTGACACCGTCTGGGAAGAGCAACATGCCTGAGATTTTCACAACCGGAAAATGCCCACTCACCGATTTCCGTCAGGCCTTCCGGCAAAGATACGTCTGTCAGATTTTTGCACCCGCTAAAGGCGCTTTGTCCGATCCTTTTCACGCCGGAGGGAATGCGAATGCCTGCAAGCCTTTCACAACCGCAGAAAGTAAGAGCTCCGATTTCCGACAGGCGGGAAGGCATATCCACCGCCGTCAGATTTCCACAATTATAGAATACTTTTTCTCCCAGCTTCGTCACGCTGTCCGGAATGTGTACACGCTCCAGCTTTTTGCATTGTCCGAAAGCGCCGTCGGCAATTTCCGTAACGCCGTCCGGAATGGCGACGGAGACGAGCAGTTTACATTCGGAAAACGCAGCGACGCCGATGCGCTTTACCCCCGCGGGAAGAACGACGCTTCTCAGCCTGTTCGGCCCCGTAAACGGCTCGCAGAACGCTCTGTCCGCGATTTCCTTTACCCCGTCCGGAACGATGACGTCGCCGTCATATCCCTTATATTTATATAAAACTCCGCCGCGGATATCAAATTTTTCCGCGAGTTTCCGCGCTCTTTCCCTTTCCTCTCTCGCCGCTTCCTCCAACCGTCTCTGCTTTTCCTCTTCCTTCCGCCTTTTTTCGGCCTCTTCCCGCTCCCTTTTCAAAGCCGCTTCCTGCGCCAGCCTGGCCAACTCCTCCTGCCTTTTTCTTTCCGCCGCGGCCCTTTCCGCCGCTTCCCGCTCCCTCTTTTTCCTCTCCTCCTCTTGCTTTTGCCTGACCGCTTCCGCCGCCTCTTTGTCCTCAAAATATTTCTTCCGGCGGGCGGCGTATTTTTCATACTCTTCGTCGAAGTCCTCCGCCCGCGCATTTCCCGCCACCCGCTGCGCAATTCGGATCGCCTTGTCTATCTCTCCGCCTTCGTATTTCGTATAATTTCTTGTCGCCGTACAGATCAGGCCGATATACCCCGCCATGTCCTGCGGATTCTTTTCGATGAGTTCTTCGTACGCCTTTTCCGCTTCGGCGTATTTCTCCCGCAGCACGTACGACTTCGCCAGCGCCAATTTGTTTTCGTATTCCCCGATCTGCTCGTCCAGCTTTTCCCCGATATCCGCGAGTTCCGCCTCCCAATCCGTCCCGCCCGCAGGGCTTGCCGACTCCCCCTGCAATTTCGCGCCGCATTCGGGACAGAATTTCGGCGTACCCGTCAGTTTATAGCCGCATTCCGGACAAAATTTCATCTCTTTCTTCTCTCCTTTTAGATAATTACCTGTACACGATCTCGCAGCCTTCGGGAAATACTTTCTTCCCCATCTTCGGGCGATGGGACATGATGACCTTTTTCAAATTTTTACAGCCGTAAAACGCGTACCTTCCGATTTCTTCCACCCCCTCGCAAATCGTTACTTCCTTCAAATTTTGACACCACAAAAACGCCAGTTCCCCGATTGATTTTACTCCGGCGGGAATGGTTACGGATTCCAAACCGTGACACTCCGAAAAAGCCCTGGGTCCGATGGCATTTACCTCGTCTGAAATGGTTACGGATTTCAGACTATGACATTCCGAAAAAGCCATAAACCCGATGTACTTTACCCCGACGGGAAGGGCGAACGATTCCAGATTTTCACAGCCGCGAAATGCGCTGTCCATGATGCATTCTATCCCGTCGGGAAGGGCGATCGTCCTCAGGCTGCGGCACCCCCCAAACGTGCATGGCTCAATGGTTTTCACCCCGTCGGGAATGGCGATGGTCTCCAGACTTTCACACCCGTTAAACGCGTACATTCCGATTTCTTCCGCCTCCGCGGGAATGCTTACGGTTTTCAGACTGCGGCAGTCGCTAAATGCCTGCGACCCGATTACTTTTACCCCGTCGGGAATGGTTATCTCCGCCAGATTGCGGCAACACGAAAATGCACAGCTGCCGATTTTCTTTACACCTTCGGAAATGGTCACGGACTTCAGATTTTTACAAGAATGAAACGCGCCAAAGCTGATGAGTATCAACCCCTTCGGCAATACGACCGATTGCAGGACTTCGTTGCCCGCAAACGCTCTGTCCGCGATCATCTTCACGCCGTCGGGCACGACGACGTCCTTTTCCCCGCCGGTATATTTTATCAATATTCCGGAATATATCTCCCACGGCGTTTCCCGTCCGCTTTTCCCCGCGTCCGCCGACGGCTCGTTTTCGCCTTTCCCGCAAAATTCCATATCTTCTTCTCCTTTCCGTAATTATCTGTACACGATTTGACAATCTTCGGGGAATGCCTCTTCTCCGACATGTGTACCGCGGGACATGGTGACTTTCTTCAAATTGTCGCAGCCGGAAAATGCCCACTTCCCGATTTCTTTTACCCCGTCGGGAATCGCAAGTTCCGTCAGACTGCCGCAAACGACAAATGCCGCTTCCCCTATTTCTTCCACCCCCGCGGGAATGGTTACGGCTTTCAGACTACAGCAGTCCTCAAAAGCATCTGGTCCGATTTCTTTTACCCCTTCCGGAATGGTTATCTCCGTCAGATTACTGCAAAGCGAAAATGCACTGCTGCCGATTTTCTTTACACCTTCGGAAACGGTCACGGATTTCAGATTTTCACAAGATTTAAATGCGCGGTAACCGATGAGTATCAACCCCTTCGGCAATACGACCGATTGCAGGACTTCGTTGTCCTCAAAAGCGCTGTCCCCGATCGCCGTCACGCCGTCGGGCACGACGACGTCCTTTTCCCCGCCGGTGTACTTTATCAATACCCCGGAATATATCTCCCACGCCGCTTCCCGTCCGCTTTTTTCCGCGTCCGTCCCCGCTTGTTTCCCTCTCTGCCCGTCCGCCGACGGCTCGTTTTCATCTTTTTCGCTAAATTTCATCTCTTTCTTCTCTCCTTTCTGTAATTACCTGTACACGATTTCACAGTCATCGGGAAACGCCCAATCCCCGAAATACGTATGCGTGGACATAATTACCTTTTTCAAATTGTCACATCCGTTAAATGCGCTGTTCCCGATTTCTTTTACCCCGTCGGGAATCGTCACCGTTTTCAGACTTGTGCACCCGTTAAATGCACCCCGCCCGATCTCTTTTACCCCGGCGGGAAGCGTTATAGATGTCAGACTGCCGCATCCGGCAAAGGCATAAGCCCCGATTTCCTTTACCCCGGCGGGAAGCGTTACGTTCGTCAGATTGTCGCATTCCGAAAATGCGCTCTCCCCGATTTTCTCCATCCCGGCAGGAAGCGTTACGTTCGTCAGATTTTTACACCCCTGAAACGTGCCCGTCCCGATTGCCGTTATCGCAGCGGGAATCGTTATGGCTTTCAGCTGATCGCAGCAAAAAAAGGCGAAATCCCCGATTTTTTGTACTCCGGCGGGAAGCGCGATCGATTTCAGATTTCTACATTCCGAAAATCCGTACGTCCCGATTTCTTTTAACCTGGCGGGAAGCGTTACGGACTCCAGATTTTTACATCCGGCAAATGCGTACCGTCCAATGACCGTCACCCCCTTCGGCAACACGACCGATTGCAAGGTCTCATTGTACTGAAACGCACCCTCTCCGATCTCCGTTACGCCGTCGGGCACGACGACATCCTTTTCTTCTCCGGTATATTTTTTCAGTTTCCCGTTCCATATCATCCAGCGCCGGTTTTCTCTTTCTATCCGCTCCCGTTCCTGCCTCCGCTTCGCCTCTTCCGCCGCTTCTTTATCCTCAAAATATTTCTTCCGGCGGGCGACGTATTTTTCATACTCTTCGTCGAAGTCCTCCGCCCGCGCATTTCCCGCCATCCGCTGCGCGACGCGGATCGCCTTGTCTATCTCTCCGCCTTCGTATTTCGTATAATTTCCCGTCGCCGTACAGATCAGGCCGATATACCCCGCCATGTCCTGCGGATTCTTTTCGATGAGTTCTTCGTACACCTTTTCCGCTTCGGCGTACTTCTCCCGCAGCACGTACGACTTCGCCAGCGCCAATTTGTTTTCGTATTCCCCGATCTGCTCGTCCAGCTTTTCCCCGATATCCGCGAGTTCCGCCTCCCAATCCGTCCCGCCCGCGGGGCTTGCCGACTCCCCCTGCAATTTCGCGCCGCATTCCGGACAGAATTTCGGCGTACCCGTCAGTTTATAGCCGCATTCCGGACAAAATTTCATCTCTTTCTTCTCCTTTTCCCGCGCAATTTTTATATGCTTTTATATGTTTTTTGCCGCCCCGCGGGCGGCAAACGACGGGGGGCGCGAATTGCGCGCCCCCCGAAAGCCCGGGCGTCAGCCGACACTTTCCACCGTGCCCTGGCCGAGTTTCTCTTCGACTTCGGACAGTTTGACGGAAACGAGTTTGGAAATTCCCTTCTCCTGCATGGTGACGCCGAACAGGGAATCCGCCTGATTCATCGTCGGCTTGCGGTGGGTGATGACGATGAACTGCGTCTCCGCCGCGAATCGTTTCAGATAGGAGGCGAAGCGATCGACGTTGGCGTCGTCGAGCGCCGCTTCGATCTCGTCGAGAATACAGAAGGGCATGGGGTGGGTTTTGAGGATGGCAAACAGGATGGCGATCGCCGTCAGCGCCTGTTCGCCGCCCGAAAGCAGGGAAATTTTGCTGAGTTTCTTGCCCGGCGGACACGCCACGATCTCCACGCCCGCGTCCAGCGGATCCTCCCCTTCCACGTAGTCCATCTGCAGCTCCGCCTTGCCGCCGCCGAACAGTTCCTTGAAGATGATCTTGAAATTCTCGTTGATTTCGTCGAAGCCTTCGTTGAAGCGTTTGAGCATCTCGTCCCGGATCTCGCCCAGGGCGACGTTGAGGTCTTCGATCGCCTTCTGCAGATCGTCCCGCTGGGTGACCATCTCGTCGTAGTGCTTCTTCTCCTCTTCGTACTCCTCCACGGCGTTGGGATTGACCGCGCCGAGCATCGTGATCTTGCGCTTTAAGACGACGATGGTCGTCGCCGCCTCTTCGGGGTCGAAATGCTCCTTGCGGAGGGGCAGACAGCCTTCGTAGTCGAGATGATACGCTTCGTCGATGCGCTGGCGCATGTTTTCGAGATTGGTGTCGATCTTGCTGATTTCGATTTCGCAGCGATACCGCTTGTCCGACTGTTTGGAAATGCGCTCCTGCAAGGAGGTCTTTTCTTCGTCGAGCGCCGCCTGGCGAGTGTTGATCTCCTCCTTCTGCGCGGAGAGCGCGGCGATTTTGTCCACGATCTCCTGCACCGCCGCCCGCTCCTCTTCGGTGAGTTCCTTTTCCTGCGCCACCTCTTCCAGCTCGTTGAGCTTCGCCTGGATGTCCTTGCGGGACTCCTCCGTTTCGAGAATGCGCTTTACGAGATCCTCTTTCTCGGCGGCGAGACGGGCGGCGTTCTCTTCGTCCTTTTTGAGGGTAGAGCCGAGAGAGGCGTATTCCACTTCCAGATCGTGCAGTTTCCTGCTCTTTTCTTCGCGCTCCGCGCGGAACTTGTCGCACTGGCTGCGCTGGGAAGAGAGTTCCTCCGCCGCGTCCGCGCGCATGGAATTGAGCTCCTCTTCGCTGCGGGAGGAATTTTCCTCTTCGAATTTGAGCTGTTTGAGTTTGTTTTCCAGCTCGGCGAGCGCTTCGCGGTAGACGGCGATGTCCGATTCCGCATTCCGGATCTGCTCTTCGAGCGCCGACTCCCGCTGTTCGAGCGCCGCCTGCTCGCTCAAAGAGGATTGGTATTTGTCGCGGAGCTTTTGCAGTTCCGCCTCCGCCTTTTCCCGTTCCTTTTCGCTGTCGGCGATCGCCGCTTTGAGTTTTTCGATGTATTTCTGCTTGCGCAGGATGTTTTCCTTGCACTCCTGGATCTTGCGCTCGTTGGAGAGGAGGGAGCCGCTTTCCTTTCTGCGGCTGCCGCCCGTCATGGCGCCGCTCGTCTGCACGATGTCCCCGTCCAGCGTCACGATCTTGAAGGAGTTGCCGTATTTCTTGGCGATCGTGTTGGCATTGGCGATGGTGTCGCAGATGAGGGTGTTGCCCAGGAGGTTGGAGATGACGTTATAATAATATTCGTCGTACTGCACCAGCTCGGTGGCGAGACCCATCGCCCCCCGCTCGCTGACCGCGCGCTGAATTTCCCGGGTGTCCGGACGGGGGCGCATGCTGGAAACGGGCAGGAAGGTGACGATGCCGCCGTTGGTGCGTTTGAGGTATTCGATGAGATAGCGGGCGTCGTCGCTCGTCGCCGTGACGACGTTCTGCATCGCGCCGCCGAACGCCGTTTCGATGGCGATTTCGTATTTCTGTTCGGTGCGCACGATGTCCGCCAGCGCCCCTTTCAGGCGGTTGCCGACGTCCGGATTGGTCTTGGAGACGGACAGAAGCCGCCGCACCGAATCCTTATACCCTTCGAAGCGGTTCTTTAAGTTTATGTACACTTCCAGGCTGTCTTTGAGGGAGGCGATCTGCCCGTTGGCGGTGAACAGATCCTGGTTGAACTGGTTGACGGTGAGCTGCATTTCGCGCACCTCTTCCGTCCTGTCTTCGATCGCCCGCGTGCCCGTAGACGTGAACTCTTTCAGCTTTTTGAGGTCGGAGCGGACGGCGGACAGCTCCTCCTGCAATTTTTCCTTGCGGTCTTCGCTCTTCGCGACGGCGGCGTTGACTTCCCTGATCCGCTCCTCCGTCGCCTCTTTGCGGGCGGACAGGGTGCCGAGGTTCTTTTTGAGTTCGGACAGGTCCTCCGCGGAAGAGAGCTGGCTCATCTGCTTTTCGTCCGTCAGCCGCTCGAACACCGCGATCTTGTTGTCGAGCGCGGAAATCGCCGAACGCAGCACGTCCGTTTCGTTTTCGATCGCCGCGATGCGGGCGGCTCCCTCCTTGCGGCGCTGGGCGCCCTTCGCCGTCTCGTCGTCGATCTCGCCGATGCGCACTCTGCCCGATTCGAGCACGTCCGTCGCTTCGGAGATCTTGGAACGATAGGTGCCGATCCGCTCGCGCACGAGTTTGAGTTCGCCGTCCTTGCGCTCGTTGCCCACGGAGAGTTCCACGCGGCGGTCGTTGAGCTCGGAGAGCTGCGCGTCCGCCGAAGCGATCTTGGCGCGGTTGTCCTCCGTCTGGCGGTTGATTTTCTCCACCTGCGTGTTGAGGGAGATGATCTGGTCGGAGATGGACGCGATGTCCTTTTTGTACTTTTCCTTCTCCCCCTCCGCGTTTTCGTAGCGGAATATGTAGGTATTCGCCTCGTTGATTTTCAGCGATTCGGAATATTCGTTGTATTCCCGCGCCGCTTCCGCCTGTTTCGCCATCGGCCCCAGACGGCGCTCCGCTTCGTCGATGCGCTGGCGGTAGATGAACAGGTCGGAATTGGACTCGCCCAGCTTGTTTTCGATCTCCTGCTTGCGCTTTTTGCACACCATCAGCCCGATCGCCTCTTCGAAGATGGGGCGGCGGTCTTCGGGACGGGCGCTCATGATCTGCGCCACCTTGCCCTGCCCGATGATGGAATACCCCTCTTTGCCCAGCCCCACGCCGTGGAAGAGGGCTACGATGTCTTTCAGACGGCTGGGCTGCCCGTTGACGAGATACTTGCTCTCGCCGCTGCGGTACAGACGGCGGGTCATCCCCACTTCGGGCGCGTCCAAATCAAAGATGTGCTTGCTGTTGTCGAACAGCAGCGTGACTTCGCAAAACGACTGCGCCTTCCGCGTCTCCGTGCCGTTGAAGATGACGTCCTGCATGTTCGTCCCGCGCAGGGACTTCGCCGACTGCTCGCCCAAAACCCAGCGCACCGCGTCCGCCACGTTGCTCTTGCCGCAGCCGTTGGGACCCACGATGCACGTTACGCCGTCGTCGAAGCGGATGGTCGTCTTATCCGCGAACGATTTGAAGCCGACAAGTTGAATTTCTTTCAGATCCAAAGCCTTTACTCCTTATTTTTTCCGGTCTCTCCCGATATTTTCGCATTCTCGCCCCGCGCGAGAAGTCCGAGCATTTTTTTCGCCGCTTCCTGTTCCGCGGCGGAAATGCTCTTGCCCGTCCCCTCCGCGGCCAGTCCGCCCGCGCGGACGGTCGCCGTCCAGACGGGCGCGTGATCCTCGCCCGTCTTGTGCGCTTCGCCGTATTCGGGCATCTCGCCCCCCGGCTGCGCCTGCATATACTCCTGTAAGCGGTTCTTGTAGTTCTCCCCGCCCGTCAGTTCCAGATTTTCGAGCACGAATCTCTCCGCCGCGGGATACCCCCCGTCCGGATCGAGATAGATGGCGGCGACGAGCGCTTCGAACAGGCTGGAAATCGTCTTTTCGCCGACGTTGGAAGCCCCGCCTTCAAACCGCAGGTATTCCCCCAGCCCCAGCCTCCGCGCCGCCGCGGCGAGCGCGCTTCCGCTCACCAGCCGCTGCCGCATCTCCGTCATCTCCCCTTCGCTCGCCGTCCTGCCCCTCTCCTCCATGCGGTACAGCCGCTCGGAGACGATGAGTTCCAGAACGGCGTCGCCGAGAAATTCCAGCCGCTCGTTGTTGCCGCCGCCGTGCGCGTTGGACCAGGTGGAATGGGTGAGCGCCAGCCGGAGCAGGGACTTGTCCGAAAAGCAGAACCCGATCCGGCTTTCGGCGTCGGCAAGAAAGGTCTCACGCATTCTCCGCCCCCGCCGGCGCGCCCTCTTCCGCGCCCTCTTCCGCCTGAGCGGTCTCTTCCAGCATCTTCTGTATCTTTTCCACCATGCCGCCCCGGACGGCGTCCGCCGCCTGCCGCACGCAGATGGAAAATCCGTTCGCCCTGGAGTTGCCGTGCGCCTTCACGACCGCCTTTTTCAGCCCCAGGAACATCGCGCCCCCCATCTTTTCGTAATCGGCGGCGTTCCTGATGTTCTTGATGACGTCGTACACGAGCGCGGCGCGCAGTTTGGTGAAAATATTCTTTTTGAACTGCTGCTTCATGATGCCGCTGATCGCCTTGCCGCAGCCCTCCACCGACTTCAAGGCGATGTTGCCCGTAAAGCCGTCCGCCACCACGACGTCCGCTTCCCCCGCCATGATGTCCCTGCCTTCGACGTTGCCGATGTAGTCGATGCAGGAGAGTTTTTTCAAAAGGGCGTTCGCTTCCTGGTGCATGGGGTCGCCCTTGTGATCTTCCGTGCCGTTGTTCAGAAGCCCCACTTTGGGCGAAGGCATGCCGAACGCCGCCTGCGCGTACGCCGTCGCCATCATCGCGAAATGCACGAGATTGACGGGCTTGCACTCGACGTTGGCGCCGCAGTCGCACAAAAGGGTGCCCGTGCCCCGCAAGTTGGGGATGCGCGGACAGAGCGCGGGGCGGGAAATCCCCTTGATCCTGCCCAGAAGCAGGACCGCCGCCGTCAGGACGGCGCCCGTCGCGCCCGAAGAGACCAGGGCATCCGCCTTCCCCTCCCGCAGGAGGTTGAAGGAGACGACGGTGGAAGAATTTTTCTTCGCGCGCACCGCCTTGGTGGGGATGTCGTCGTTGGTGATGACTTCGGGGGCGTGTACGATCTCCACGCGGGAAGAATCGTATTCCCCTTTGGCGAGCTCTTCGCGGATTTTTCCCTCGTCGCCGACGAGGAGAACGGAAATGTCCTTATCCCGGCGGAGCGCCTCCACGGCGCCCCCTACCTGTGCGGCGGGCGCGAAATCCCCGCCCATCGCGTCTATGACGATCTTTACCATATGACCTCCGAAAATAGTAAGGGCAAAAAACACGATGCCCTTTTTGCGGATTTATTCCGCTTTCCGATTTGTTATATCGAAGACAAACTTTCTTATCCCCTCCGTCACTCCGTGACACCTCCCCTTACCATAAGGGGAGGCATGGATAGTGGGCTCGACACTCTCCTATCATAAAGGGAGGCATTGTGATGGGGCAAAAACGCAAGGGCGACAATATATTGCGTAGTATATACGCGTTTCGCTCTGTCGAGCGAAAACGTGAACCGTTAAAACGCGGAGAAGGGTTGCAGATTGCGCCCGAAGCCGGAAGGTTCCCCGCAGCGATTTTACTTATACGTAAATGAGCAAGGGGAATACCGGTGAGGGCGCAAGATGCGCCCTTATACCGCGTTTCGTTTGAATAAACAAGAAAAGTCACCGTCAAAACGCGTAGATACAAGTTATGCGCGAAGGGAGCGGATTTGCCGCCGTGAGTTTACTTAGACGTAAATGAACAAGGCAAAACGCAAGCCCGACAATGTATTGCGACGTAGATACGCGTTTCGCCCGAATAGAACGAATCCGGTTACGTTAAAACGTGGAGAAGGGTTGCAGATTGCGCCCGAAACCGGAAGGTTCACCGCAGCGATTTTACTTATACGTAAATGAGCAAGGGGAATACCGGTGAGGGCGCAAGATGCGCCCTTATTCCGCGTTTCGCCCGATCAAAACTCAAGACTCCCCACGGTGCGGGGGAAAGGGATAACATCCCTTATATTGCTCACCCCCGTGAGGTACATCACCATGCGCTCGAAGCCCAGCCCGAAGCCGCTGTGCGTGGCGCCGCCGTAACGGCGCAGATCGAGATACCAGTCCTCCGCGGGAATATTGCATTCCGCCATGCGCGCCTTCAACTTTTCGTAATCGTCTTCGCGCTGGGAGCCGCCGATGAGTTCCCCGATGCCGGGCACCAGAAGATCCGCCGCCGCCACCGTCTTTCCGTCCGCGTTCTGCTTCATGTAATAGGACTTGATTTCCTTGGGATAATCGGTGAGGAACACCGGTTTTTTATACACTTTTTCGGTGAGATACCGCTCGTGTTCGCTCTGCAGATCCTTGCCCCAGAAGATGTCCTTGTCCTCAAACTCCTCCGCATGCGCTTTGAGGATGTCGATCGCTTCGGTATAGGAAAGGCGGACGAAGTCGTTTTCCGCGACGTTTTTCAGCCGTTCCAGAAGCCCGTTGTCCACGAATTTGTTGAGAAATTCCAGCTCGTCCGGGCAGGTCCCGCGCACGTGGGCGATGACCGACTTTACCATCGCCTCCGCGACGTCCATGTCCCCTTTCAGGTCGCAGAACGCCATTTCCGGCTCGATCATCCAGAATTCCGCCGCGTGGCGGGAGGTGTTGGACTTCTCGCTGCGGAAGGTGGGGCCGAAGGTATAGATGTTCCCGAACGCCATCGCGAACGTCTCCCCGTGCAGCTGTCCGGAGCCGGTGATGCTCGCCTTCTTGCCGAAGAAATCCTGTTTATAATCCACCCCTTTGCCCTCTCTGGACTTCGCCATGGCGTCCAGATCCAAAGTGGTCACCTGAAACATCCCGCCCGCGCCTTCGCAGTCGCTGCCCGTGATGATGGGGGTGTGCACGTATACAAATCCGCGGCTGTGGAAAAATTCGTGGATGGCGAACGCCGTCTCGCTGCGCACGCGGAACACCGCGGAAAAGAGATTGGTGCGGGGGCGCAGATGGGCGATGCCGCGCAAGAACTCCACCGTGTGCCGCTTCTTTTGCAGGGGATAATCGGGCGCCGACTCCCCCTCCACCAGTATTTTCTCCGCCTTGATCTCGTAAGGCTGCTTGTTTTCGGGGGTGGCGACCGCCTTTCCCGTCACGATAAGCGCCGCGCCCACGTTTTCGTGCGCGATCTCGTCGTAATTTTCAAGCGACGCCCGCTCGAACACGATCTGCGTGTTTTTGAACATACTGCCGTCGTTGAGTTCGATAAAACCGAACGCCTTGGAATCGCGTATCGTGCGCGCCCAGCCCGCCACCGTGACGGTCTTGCCGTCGTATTCCGCGATGTGCGCGGAAAGGTCTTTCAACAAAATTCTCTCCATGGTAATTTCACGTTCTCCGAAGGGAAAAGGGCATTTTTCCGCGCCTCGCGGCATATATATGCCCCTCCCGATGATTTATACCATTTTATTATAACATTTTTCCGCGAAAAACACAAATGTTTCGCCGCATTTTCTTTGTCGGTTTATCGATTTTTTTCGCATAAAAAAAGAGCGGAGGAGTTCCGCCCTTCCGCATCTCTCTCCCCGCTCTCTTTCTCACGCTTTTTCCCGCTCTTCCTCCCGCCTTTCTTCGGCGTCCTCTTCGAGTATCTGCGCGATCTGAGACAGGTCTTCGGAAATTTTTTCCAGATAATGCCGCGCATTTCTCTTATTCAGATTCCTGTGTCCCTCCGAATATTTTCTCTTCCAGCCGTCACAGCGGTCATGATTTTCCGTCGTCTTTTGCAGCAGAAAACATTTTCCCACTTTTTCGCGATAGAACTTTATACCGCACTTGGTATAATAAGTTTCGTGGAGCCGACAATTTACGCAATCTTTCATGATTCTTTATCCCTCCGAAAAGTTTTATGACACCATTATACACGAAGCGGGCAAAAAAATCTTCGCTATTCCGGAAACGGAATGAACTGTTTTATTCCGTTCCCTCCCGCAGGACGCCCACGATGCCGCGGATGGGCGCATAGGTATCCGTGCGCAGCTTTTCCCGTCTGATCAGCTTCCCGTTTTTATACGTTTCCAGATATGCCGTGCTCTTCAATCCCGGCTTGCCCTCCCGGATGACCCCTTCGTAATTTCCCGTCTTCTCGACGGGCGGAGGCGGCTCTATTTCCCCCAGCGTTTCGCTGACGAGCTCGTACCTGTACCCTTCGTCCCTGCCGTAAAAGGCAATACGGATGCTGCCGTCCGACACCTTCGCGGAGAGGTAGACGGGATAGGGGCGGGTGTTGCGGAAGCGGAAATCGGTGGCGGAAGAGACCATCGCGTCGCAGGAGGGCGGCACGTAATGCACCGCCAGGGAATGGGGCTTCCGTGCCGTAATTTTCATCCCCGCGCGGATCGCCGCGTTGTACAGCGTGGTGCTCACCTGGCACACGCCGCCGCCCACGCCCGAGACGAACTCCCCGTCCAGAATGACCTTCGCCGTCTGAAACCCGTTTTTCTCCGTCCTCTCCCCCACGGCGGCGTTGAAGGAAAATTCCCCCTGCGGCGGGAGAACGGTTCCGTCTATCCGCGATGCCGCCAGGGCGATGTTCCCGCTCCTGCCCCTGTCCTCCGCATTGAAATAAGTCGCGAACGAAGATATTTTTTTCGTGTCCCTTTTCAGGGAGGCAAGCGTCTTTTCGGGGGTCAGGGCGCGGGTGCGCAGAGAGACTTCGGCAAACCGCCATTCCCCGCCCTCCTCCCGCGGACCGGCGGCGAGCGACGCGCGGATGTCCCGAAGCAGCCCTTCCCCGTCGCAGGCGGTGCCTCTCTGTTCCGACGTATAGGAAAAGCCGGCGGCGGAAAACTGCACCTCCGCGTCGACGGCGGGGCGGCGGGCGTTGGCGCAGATGAATTCCGCCTGTTCCGCCTCTCCTTTGAGAAAATACCGGATTTCGGAAACGTAGCTTCCCCCTTTTTCCGCCCCCGCCAGAATTTCCCGGAAATTGTCCGAAAAACCGATCTCCGCGCCCGCAAACGAATACCTGCCCGCGGGAGAGATCACGACGAGGACGGGATTTTTCCCTTCGAGAAGCCCCCGAAGCAGCCTTTCCGCCCGCCTTTTGGGCATGCCGCCGACGGGTACGCCGTCCACCGTCACCCCTTTTGGCACCCTGCCCGTCTCCCGCTTTTCCGCCGCCGCGCATACCGCATACGCCGCCCCCGCGCCTTCCGGACCCCCGCCCCTCTGCGCCGTCGCCGCGAAAAACGGGGCGGCGAGAAAGAAAAACGCACCCGCCAGAAGGGGTGCGAAACGACACTTTTTCAAAAATTCCCTCATAAACGCCCCCGCTCTATGTATCCCGGAAAGTTCCGAAGGCGGGAGGCAGGGGAGAGATCACCGAAAAATTTATTTCACTCCGATCGCCGCGAGCAGGGCTTCGGAGGGATAAAAGGCGGGCGAGCCGATCGAATGCGTCCCGTCCTCTATATGGGTGTCCGACCCGCCCGTGACGAGAAGTCCCGTCCGCCGCGCAAGCGCCTCAAAATATTCCGTTTCCCTTTCAGTATGCGTCGTATAAAAGGCTTCTATACCGTCCGCGCCGTACGCCGCCAGGCGCAGAAGCAGTTCTTCTCGCTCCGCGAAGGGAAGGTCGATGCGGCCGGGATGGGCGACGGAGGCGATACCGCCCGACGCGTGGATGCAGTCGATCGCCTCTTCGGGGGAGGGCCTGCCGATCGCCGAATGGGCGGGCTTTCCGGGCGCGAGATATTCCTTATAAATATCCCCCGCCGTCATGCCCGAGACGTCCGCCGCCGCGCCCGCGATGTGCATGGTGTGCAGCGGGGAAGAGGGATCGGCGCGGCGCGCCATGGCGGCTTCGAAGGTCACGGCGATCCCCAGCGCGTTCAGCTTTGCGATGCTGTCCTTCGCCCGTTCGAATCCGAGCGCCTTCCGCTCCTCCATAAACGCCGTGTACGCGCCGTCCCGGCGGCAGTTGTAGCCGGTGACATGCACTTTGCAAGTTCCCGAATAGGCGGAGATCTCCCAGCCCGTCACATAGCGGACGCCGTATTTTTCCGCCGCGGCGCGCTTTTCCTCCTCCCCGTTCAGGGTGTCGTGATCGGTGATCGAAAGGAGCTCCACGCCGTTCGCCTTCGCCCGGCGGCACACTTCGTCGGGGTCGTAAAAGCCGTCCGAATAGGTGCTGTGCGTGTGCAGATCCGCCCGCAGACGCAGCCCTGCCCCCGCCAAATGCCTTTCCTTCATGCCTTTCACTCCTCCTTTTCCCGTTTGATCCTGCCGTTTTCGATGCGTATCTTTTTGCACTCCGCGCCGTACAGCACCCGCTCGGCGTGCGTGCAGGTGAGGATGGTCTGCACCGACGAAATGCGCTTCAACAGCTTTTTGCGGCGGGGCAGGTCGAGTTCGCTCATCACGTCGTCGAGAATGAGCACGGGGTACTCCCCCGACAGTTCGCGGAAGATCTCCACTTCCGAGAGCTTGACGGCGAGCGCCGCCGTCCGCGTCTGCCCCTGGGAGGCGTACGCCTTGGCGTCCTTGCCCGAGATGAAAAAGTCGATGTCGTCGCGGTGGGGGCCCACCGTCGTGAACCCCAGCCGGATGTCCTTTTCGTAATTCCGCCCCAGGCGTTTCAGCATCTCCGCCGCGATCTCCCCCTCCCCTCCGCCGTATTTCTTGTCCGGGGAGATGACGAGTTCCTCCGCCCCGTCCGTGAGAAACGCGTGCAGTTCCTTGGCGTAAGGGGCGAGTTTTTCCAGAAATTCCGTCCGCTTTTTGATGATTATCGACGCATACCGGCAAAGCTGTTCGTCCCACACGGGAAGGGTGTCGAGAATGAGGTCGACGTCCCGGTTTTTGAGAAGGGCGTTGCGCTGGTCGAGGATTTTGTTGTAGCGCAGCAGCGCCGTATAATAAGCGGGCGAAGTCTGGGAGATGGACATGTTCATAAACCTGCGCCGCTCGTCGGGACCGTCCTGGATGAGCCGGAGTTCCCCCGGCGAGAAAAAGACGCTGTTGATGTGCCCCATGAGGTCGGCGCTGCGGGAGATGCGGGCGCCGTTTATGCGGATCTCCCGTCTGTCCTCGTAGATGTCCGCTTCGATGCGCACTTTGCCGTACCTGGTTTCCGCGTCGGCGGCGATCTTCGCGCAGGGCGCGCCGATGCGGATGAGCTGCCTGTCGTGCCGGATGCGGAGGGAGGTCCCCGTGCACAGGTAAAACACCGCCTCCGCGCAGTTCGTCTTGCCCTGGGCGTTTTTGCCGAAAAGGATGTTCAGCCCGCCGTCGAAGGCGAACGTCTCGTTTTCGTAGTTTCTGAAATTCTGAAGGGACAGATTTTTTATTTGCATAATCCTCGAAAAACCGCCCGAAAACACTTCCTTTTTCGTCGATTTTGTATTATAATTATAGCAGATAATCGACGAAAAGACAAAGATTTTCCCCCATCGCGGCGGAAAATATTTTTTTCGGGGAGGACGGCAATGGCGGAACAGTCGCAGATCAATTTTTTGTGGAAACAGATCCGGGAGAAGGCGGAAGAGATCATTCCGCCCGTTTCCTTCAACGCCTTCATCAAAGACCTTGAACCGGTGGACGTCATCAACCGCCGCATCTATCTCAAAGCATCTTCCGATCTCGCCGCCAACACGATCATGAAACGGCAGGCGGCGCCTCTGCGCGACGCCATTTCCCGCTGCGATCTCGGCATCAGCGATTTCCGGCTCGTCGTGGACGGCAGCGACGTATATAACTTCGAAACGGAAGAGGATTTCGGCGAGGACTTCAAACCCGTCCCCATCAACAAAAATTTCACCTTCGATTCCTTCGTCGTCGGCTCCTCCAACAAGTTCGTGTACGCCGCGGCGAAATCGGTGGCGGAACATCCGGGCGAGAGCTTCAACCCCCTCTTCATCTACGGGGAATCGGGGCTGGGCAAGACCCACCTCATGCAGGCGATCGCCAACTACGTCGAAAAGAACAACCCCGGAAAACGGGTGCTGTACACCACCTGCGACAACTTTCTCAACGAGTTCATCGATTCGATGATCTCGGGCAAGATCTCTTCGCGGGACAAGGGCGCCCGCTTCCGCCTGCACTACCGCAACGTCGACATCCTCATGATCGACGACATCCAGTTTCTCGCCAAAAAACCGGGCGTTCAGGAGGAATTTTTCCACACTTTCAACGAGCTGTCCTCCCAGAACAAGCAGATCGTCCTCACCTCCGACCGCCCGCCCAAGGAAATCGCCACCCTGGAAGAGAGGCTGCGCACCCGCTTCGAAGGGGGCCTCATCGCGGACATCCAGCCTCCCGATCTCGAGACGAAAATCGCCATCTTGAAGCGCAAGGCGCTCGAACGCAAGTGCCACATGCCCGATGACGTCCTGGAATTTCTCGCGGGCAATTCGGGACACGACGTGCGTACCCTCGAAGGGCGGCTGACCAAAGTGCTTTTCGCGAGCAAACTGCACGAAGAGCCCATCTCTCTCGATCTCGCCCGCCGCGCCCTTGCCGAATCGGTGAGCGAAACCGAGAGCTCGGGCGAAATCACCCCCGAAAATATTATATCCGCCGTCTGCGGTTATTATAAATTCCGCCGGGAAGATCTGCTCGGAAAGGGCAAGAAAGCCGATCTGGTAAAAGCGCGGCAGATCTGCGCCTATCTCATCTGCGAGATGCTCTCCCTCCCCCTCGTCTCCGTCGGCGCCATCATGGGGGGCAGGGATCACACCACCATCATGTATTCACGCGACAAGGTGGACGAACTCATCAAGCTCAACGAAAAGATGGCAAAGGAAGTGGACGACATCAAAAACATCGTCTTAAAGCAATAAATTTCCCGTCGTCAAAACCCTGCCCCCTGCAAATGGGCAGAGACGGTCAGCAGGAGCCGTATTTTCGGCTCCTTTTCCGTCGGCAGACGGGCGCTTCCCGCTCCCCGAAAGAAAAATCGGAACCGTCGGAAAGCCAATCGGAAAGGCGCGAAAAACATCAAAAACAATCGGAAATCGGAAAATCGGATATGGATACGCAAGAAATCATCGAATACCAAGCGGACGCCGCGGTGGTCGGCGCGGGGCATGCGGGCTGCGAAGCCGCCCTTGCCCTTGCCCGGACGGGGATAAAGACGGTGCTGCTCACCCTCAATCTCGACAGCATCGGCTTCATGCCCTGCAATCCTTCGATCGGCGGCACCGCCAAGGGACATCTCGTGCGCGAGATCGACGCGCTGGGCGGAGAGATGGGCATCGTCGCGGACAAGACCGCCCTGCAGATACGCATGCTGAACGTCGGCAAGGGCGCCGCCGTGCAGAGCCTGCGCGCACAGTCGGACAAAAACGCCTACCACCGCGAGATGAAACGGGTGCTGGAAAACGCGGAAAACCTGCGCATTCTGCAGACGGAAGCCACGGAAATCCTGACGGAAGGAGGCAGGGTGACGGGGGTCAGGACGGACGGCGGCGTCGTCTTGTGCCGCGCCGTCATCCTCTGCACGGGCGTCTATCTCAACGCGCGCACGATCACGGGTCTGGTCGTCAAAAATTCCGGTCCCAACGGCTTCTCGGCGGCGACAAAACTGACGGACAGCCTGATAAAACTCGGCTTTTCCGTGCGGCGGTTCAAGACGGGCACGCCCGCGCGGCTGGACGGACGGACGATAAATTACGCCGCCTGCGAAAGGCAGGACGGGGATTCGGACATCTATCCCTTCTCCTTCCTCTCCGAGCGCCCGCCCGAAAACAAACTCCCCTGTTATCTCACCTACACGAACGGGCGGACGCACGAAATCATCCTCCAAAATCTCGACCGCTCCCCCCTCTACAACGGCGTCATTCAGTCCACCGGCCCCCGTTACTGCCCCTCCATCGAGACGAAAGTCGTCCGTTTCAAGGACAAAGAAAGGCACCAGGTATTTCTCGAACCGGAAGGCGCGGACACGCTGGAAGTGTATGTGCAGGGCATGTCCACCTCCCTCCCCCACGACGTGCAGCGGGCGATGTACGCCAGCGTGAAGGGCCTGGAAAACGCGGACATCATGCGCTACGGCTACGCGATCGAATACGACTGCATCGACACGCTGGACGTGCTGCCCACCCTCGAATTCAAAAAGGTGCGCGGGCTGTACACGGCGGGGCAGATCAACGGCACTTCGGGCTATGAAGAGGCGGCGGCGCAGGGGCTGATGGCGGGTCTGAACGCCTCCTTGGCGCTGCGCGGCAAGCCCCCGCTCGTCCTGCGGCGGGACGAGGCGTACATCGGCGTACTCATCGACGATCTCGTCACCAAGGGCACGGACGAGCCCTACCGCATGATGACCTCCCGCGCCGAACACCGCATTTTCCTCCGCCAGGACAACGCCGATCTGCGGCTGACCGAAAAGGGGTACGTCTGCGGGCTGGCGACGAAAGAGAGGTACGACGTCTGTCTCAAAAGAAAGGCACTGTGCGAAGAGCTCACCGCCCGCTTTGCCGAGCGCATCCCCCAGAAACAGGCGGCGCCCTTTCTCGCGGAATACGGCTACGACGCGCCCGCGGGCAGCCCCACCTGCGCCGACCTCATCAAGCGCGGAATCCCCCTCAAAGACATTACCGCCCGCTTCGGGCTGTTCGCGGAATATCCCGCCGACGTGCGGCAGACGGCGGAAGTTTCCGTCCTCTATGAAGGCTATCTCAAACGGGGACTGGAACAGATCGAACGGGCGAAAAAGCTGGAAAACAGGCGGCTGCCCGAAGACATCGACTACGCCGCCGTAAAGGGACTGCGCCTGGAAGCGCGGGAAAAGCTCGCCCGCATCCGCCCGCTCAGTCTCGGACAGGCGGGGCGAATCCCCGGCGTCAATCCCGCGGACGTCTCTGTCCTCATGGTCTGGCTCGCCGCGAATCAATCGTAATCTGCGGCGTTCGTCTCTTCCCTGCCTAAGCCGTTTTACAAACTTCTTATCCCCTCCGTCACTTCGTGACACCTCCCCTTACCATAAGGGGAGGCATGGGAATAGGCGCACCACCTCCCCTTTCCAAAAGGGGAGGCATGAAGAGGTGCGCACCACCTCCCCTTACCATAATGTTTATATAAAAAGCCCGGCGAATGCCGGGCTTCTTTTTCTGTGCTCTTTTTATCAAACTCTTTCGTACAAAATATACGTCGTTTGTAGCAGCGAATACCGTTCCGAGACCCGCATGACCTCCCGATAGTTTTCGCTTTTGAGTTCCTCCGTCTGCTTCCGGTACATTTTAAGGACGATGAAATCCGCTTTCCCCTCTTCGATATATCGTTCCGTCTCCTCCCGCATCTCGGGCAAGGGGATGTTCAGCGTGCAGAAATACCTGAAATCGGGCACCTTATCCGCCGCAAGATAAAATCCGCCGTCGAGAAATCCGTAATTCAACAGGGTCGCGTCCTCTTTTTCCTTGATCACTTCGGCAAACCGGTATTGCACCGTCTCCTCTTCCGGTTTGAAGATATAGGCATAATTCCCGTTTATCCCCATAAACAGGCAGCAGAACGCGAGCGCGACCGCGGGGACGAGCGCCCGGAATTTCTTCTTCCGGATGCGGAATCCCTTTTCCGCGAGAAAGATATACCCGAACACGGCAAACACGGCGAGCGGCAGTCCATAATAGCGATACCCCCTGCCGCCGACATACAGAAAAAAGACGGTGACGGCGGGCACGACGAGCAAAAACACCCTCTCTTCCGCCCGCGCTTTATCCTTTATCCGCGCAAATCCGACGATGCCGAGCAAGACGAAAAAATTATAGTGTATATTGGCGCCCAGCGTGCCGAGAATGTAGACGATCATCCTGCCCAAACGGAGAAACACGTTTCCCCCTTCGTCGTACACGAACAGATTGTCGTACAGATAGACGTGCAGCCAATCCCCCACCGCCCCGTTCGCCGCAAAGTAAAGAAACGGGGGCAGGGTTGCGGCGAGCGCTCCGCAGAGGACAAGTCCCGCGCTCGGCAAAAGGATTTTCCACTGCCGGTTGCGGACGGCGTGATACAGGAAAAAGAGGTACCAGGCGACGAAAAATCCGACGAGGGTAAACTTGCTCCAAAAGACCATCCCCCCGCCCGCGCCGGCGAGAAAAAAGTCATACAGCCGGAATTTCCCGTCCGTGCGGACGCGCTTCAAAGCCAGATACACCATCCACGAGAAAAGGGGCAGGGCGAATTCCTCCACGCTGTCCCCCGTGGAAAACGCGAAGGAAAAACAGACGGAAAGACCGATCAGCGCAAGGGCCGAAAACGCCGCCCCTCCCCCGACGTTATAGAGGGCAAGGATCTTCCGGACGGACAGGAGAAAGAGAAAGCAGGACAGGATCTCCGCCAGCCAGACGCCGAGAAAGGACTCCCCGTCAACGAGCGCGCACAGCGCGTGCAGGAAATAGACATACGGCCCCTTTTGCTCGTAGAGATCCCGATAGGGAATCTTTCCTTCGAGCATCCCCTTCCCCACCGTGAAAAAGCAATTCGCGTCGTACCACTGATTGATGGGATAGAGGGGAGAGCACTCGGAGGCGAACAACAGCGCCGCCGCGGACAGCAGCGCCGCAAAAAGGACGAACGCCCATTCCTTTTGCAAAACTTTCCGATTCATGATTCTGCCGTGTTCTCCTTCCCGGCAAAGGGTCCGCACCGCATACCGCAAATGCCCAGCCGTATCTCACGTCAAAAGCGCATTTTCGTTCACACCCTTCAACAGGTTGTCCTCTTCCGAAAAAAATTATCCTTTCGGAATTCTTTTGTCCGCCTCCGAGCGGAAATTACAGGTTGAACTTGTCCGCGACGATGTATTTCGGGCGGTTCTGCACTTCCGAATAGATCATGGAAAGATAGATGTTGGAAAGCCCGTGGCAGGTGAGAACGATCCCCGTCGCCAGCCCCAGCGCCGGGAACAGCCACGCCGTCAAGCCCCCGAACGCCACGCCGCTGCAGGCGAGTACGATGAACACGACGAAACAGACGAGGGAAAGCCCCGTCAGGCAAAGCCCCGCCTTCAAGGGCAGGGTCAGCGGATAGTCGGAATTGGGAAATACCCCGCTCTCCGCCAGCCGGATCATCTTTTTCAAAGTATAATGGGTCTCCCCCGCCACCCGTTCGGGGCGGTCGAATTCAACGGTCGTCTGCTTAAATCCCACCCACGCCGCCTGCGCGCGGAGCAGCCGGTCGTGTTCGCCCAAGGACAGGACGGCGTCCACGACCTTGCGGTCGTACAATTTGAAATCGCCGACGTCCGCGGGCATGTCCAGAGAGGTGATTTTGCGCATGAAGCGATAGAAGAGGGAGGCGGTCGCCCGCTTGAAAAGGGTCTCCCCCTTCCGCTTGCGGCGCTTGCCGTGCACGATGTCGTACCCCTCTTTCCACTTTTTGATCATTTCCAGCGCGACTTCGGGCGGGTCCTGCAGATCGGCGTCCATCGCGATGACGGCGTCCCCCGTCGCCTCCGAAAAGCCGCACAAAAACGCCGCCTGCTGTCCGAAATTGCGGGAAAAATTGCACACTTTCACGCGCGCGTCCTTTTCCGCAAGTCCCCGCAGAATCTCTTTCGTCCCATCCCTGCTGCCGTCGTTCACGAAAATCATCTCAAATTCTTCCCCGACCGACTCCATCAGCGGCACCACCGCGTCGTAAAAGAGCGGCAGAGTTTTTTCTTCGTTGTACGCCGGCACGACCAGCGAATATTTCGACATAGTAGCCATCTCCGTATAATATCATCTTTTATTATACTCTCCTCCCTTTCTTTTGTCAACCGTATCGCCGCAATTCGCCGCAGCCGCCCGGCAAAACGGATTTTTCAGAAAAAATGTTGCTTTTTTCCATTTGCTGTGATATAATGAAAAAAAGGGAGAGAAAAGGGAATGTATCCATACACAAAAAAAGTGCGGCAGGGGGCTTTCCTGCTTTTCGCCTATATGCTCGCCGCGGGACTGACCGCGGGGGCGGCACGGGCGATCGCGGCGGAGAACAGCTCCGAGCCCTGGATGGCAGCCTTCCTGCTCGGCTGTCTTTCTATGGGCATTTCCGTCTTTTTTTACGTCTCCCGCAAAAAATACCCGCACATGTCCTGGCTCTGCCTGCTTTTGAGCGCCGTCGGCTGCGGCATGTTCGCGGGCGCGTGGCTCATCGGCGCGGAAGTCGGACTCCCCTTTTCCTACATCCTTGCCGCCGCCCTCTTTCCCGCCCTCTTCTACCTGCTTCCGGCAGGGCTACTGAGCCTCCCCGGTCTCGGCGAAAAACTTTGGTTTATCGTCCTGGGACATCTCTTCTGGGCGATCGCCCTGTTCGCCGTCGGCGGAGTCATCCGGGCGCATCTGCCCTTGGACGTCAGCCGCGGAAAATCGTATGTCTGCCTGCTTATCTTTTCCGTTTTCGCCCTCTGCCTGGTCGGCAGCGCGGCGTCCGACGCAAACCATCTCCGGACGCTGATGTACAAAATGGCGGCGCCCGGCTCCTATCTGCCGGGAGGGGTCGTATTCCTCATCCTGTGCTGTCAGAGCGACGGGAACGGCTGCGGCGGAGCGGACTGCGACTGCGGCGGCGGAGGCGGAGGCAAGAGGAAAAACAAAAAGATAAAGACCTCCTTCGACCGCCTGTCCGCCGGAGACTTCGAAAAGAAAGAATAAGCCGCGCCCGGCAAACCGCCGCGCGCAAAAACCGATAAGGAGAAAATTATGATAAGCAAAAAAATGCGGATGACGTTGGGGATTTTACTCGTTTTTCTTCTGCTCTCTTCCGTCGTCGCCTCCGCCGTTTCCCGGCTGGACGTCGAATGGGGCGGTCCTTTCGGCATCGGCGCCTTTCTCATGGCGGTGGCGATCGTGCCCTTGTTCTTTGCCCGAAGGCACCCTTGGACGCCGATCGTCACCCTTGTTCTCAACGTGGTTTCCTGCGGACTTTTGGTGGGATCTTTCTACGTCGCCAAATCCCTGCCCCTGTCTTTCAGGGCGGCGACCTTTTTCGCCCTGCTCGCCGCCTGCAGCTATGCGATCCCCGTATTCCTTCTCAGCATCCCCTGGATAGCCCGCCGCAAAGCGGCTTTCGTCGCCGTGTGCGTCCTTTGGGCGATCGCCCTCTTTACGGTCGGCATCGTGCTTTGGGTGAAAGAGGGCGACAACTACGCCGCCTTTACGCTGCTGTGTATTCCCGTAGTGCTGTTTGCGATCGGATCTTTTACCGACTGCGAAACGCCGCAGGAGCTTCTCGTGGCGCTTGCGATCCCCTCCTCTTTCGCCGTCGGCATCGTCGCCGTCGTCGTCCTGCTCGTCCTCTTACAAGCGGACAGCTGCGACTGCGATTGCTGCGACGGAAGCTGCTGCGACTGCTCTTCCGATTTCGGTTCGGGCACCGGCAGGAAAAAGAGACACACGACGATGAGCGACCTTTCGGGCGGAATGCCCCCGACGCCGTAAACGAAAAACCGCGATTTTTGAGTTGGGAAGAGGTGCGCCTGACGGCAATAAAACGCAAGTCTGTGGCTTGCTTGTATTGGGAAAGGCCTACGCGGCTGAACCGCGTTTGACCGCTGACGCGGTAAGGCGCAAAACTGCGTTTTGCTTTATGTGGGAATGGTTTCGCCTTCGGCGCTGACCGCTGACGCGGTAAGGATTGCGGGCTCCGCCCTGCACCCGCAAGAGGCAATGCCTCTTGACTCCGGATTGCGCAAACCTGTGGTTTGCTTGGGTGGGAAAGGATTATGCCTTCGGCGCTGACCGCTGACGCGGTAAGGATTGCGCAAACCTGTGGTTTGCTTATTGGGGATAATTGCGTCTGACGGCGCCGATTGCCTGACGGCAATAAAACGCAAGTCTTACAACTTGTCCCCAAGCCTTTCCCGTGCAAATCCGCGATTAAACCGCCCCGCCGCAAATGCGGCGGGGCGGCTCACTTTTCCGTCCGTAAAAATTTCCCCCGCTCCTGAAACGGAAGCGGGGAAACGGGTCAAAAGATTTATTCGTATTTTTCCAGCAATTTAAGGTCGATGCCCTTTTCGCCGATCTTGATGATTTCCACCTTGACCCGATCGCCGATGTTGAGGACGTCCTCCACCTGGTTGACCCGCTGATCGGACAGGCGGGAGATGTGGATCATGCCGTCCTTGCCGGGCGCGAACTCGACGAACGCCCCCACGCGGGAGAGGATGCGGACGACCACGCCGACGAACATATCCCCCACTTCGGGATCGTGCGCGATCGACTGCACGATCGCCTTGGCGCGTTCCGCCGCCGAAATGTCGCCGTAGCAGGCGATGCACACCGTGCCGTCGTCTTCGATGTCGATCTTGGTACCCGTCTGTTCGATGATCTTGTTGATGACCTTGCCCTGCTTGCCGACGACGTCGCCGATCTTGTCCGGGCTGATCTGGAAGGAGATGATCTTGGGCGCGTAATCGGAGAGGTGATCCTTGGGTTCGGGGATACATTCGAGCATCTTGCCGAGGATAAACCGTCTGCCTTCCTGCGCCTGGGCGATGGCGTCGAGCATGATCTGCTCGGAAATGCCCTTGATCTTGATGTCCATCTGAATGGCGGTGATGCCCTTTTCGGTGCCCGCCACCTTGAAGTCCATATCGCCGAGGAAGTCTTCAAGCCCCTGAATATCCGTCATGATGACGTATTTGCCCGTTTCGGGGTCCTTGATGAGACCCATGGCGCAGCCGGCGACGGGGGCTTTGATGGGCACGCCCGCGTCCATCAGCGCCATCGTCGATCCGCACACCGACGCCATCGACGAAGAGCCGTTGGAGGACAGGATGTCCGAGACCACGCGGATCGCGTACGGGAAGTCCTCTTTGGAGGGGATGACGGGAACGAGCGCCCTTTCGGCGAGCGCGCCGTGGCCGATTTCGCGGCGACCGGGGCTTCTCAGGGGTTTGGCTTCGCCCGTGCAATAGCCGGGGAAGTTATACTGGTGCATATACCGCTTTTCTTCCTCTTCGTCCAGACCTTCCAGCCGCTGGGCTTCGTCCAGCATGCCGAGGGTGCAGGTCGTCAGCGCCTGCGTCTGGCCGCGGGTGAACACCGCCGAACCGTGCGCACGGGGCAGAACTCCGTGTTCGCACCAGATGGGACGGACTTCTTTGAGCCCCCTGCCGTCCGGGCGGATGCCCTTGTCGAAGATCTTCTTGCGGACGATCTCCTTGGTGATATAGTAGACGGAATCCTTGATCTCCTTTTCCTTTTCGGGATAGACGTCGGCAAAATGCGCGAGAATTTCCGCTTCGACGTCCGCCTGTCTCTTTTCCCGTTCCTGACGGTCGAAGGTGTCGAGCGACCAGGCGATTTTATCGTAACCCCAATCGCGCACCGCCTTGTCGAGATCTTCGGGGATGTGGTAGAACTCCATCTCCCGCTTGGGCTTGCCCACCTGCTTCTGAATGTCTTCGATGAAAGCGCACACCTTCTTGATCTCTTCGTGCCCGAACATGATCGCGCCGACCATTTCGGAATCGGACACTTCTTCGGCGCCCGCTTCGATCATGAGGATGGCGTCCTTCGTCCCCGCGAGGGAGAGGTGGATGGTGCTCTTCTCCTTTTCGGCGACCGTGGGATTGATGACGTATTTCCCGTCCACGCAGCCGACGACGACCGAACCGGTAGGTCCCGCCCAGGGGATGTCGGAAATGGACAGTGCCACGGAGGAGCCGATCATGGCGAGGGGCTCGGGCGCGATGTCGGGATCGACGGAAAGGGCGGTGGCGACCACCACGACGTCGTTATAAATCCCCTTGGGGAAGAGCGGACGGATGGGGCGGTCGATGAGCCGGGCGACGAGGATGGCCTTGTCGGACGCGCGGCCCTCCCTCTTCTTGAATCCGCCGGGGATCTTGCCGACGGCGAACATCTTTTCTTCGTAGTCTACGGACAGCGGGAAGAAATCCATTCCCTCTCTCGGCGTTTCCGCCATGCAGACGGTGACGCTCACCGCCGTGTCCCCGCAGCGCACGAGGCAGGCGCCGTTTGCCTGTTCCGCGTATTTGCCGGTCTCTATCACGAGTTCCCTGCCGGCATAGTCCGTTTTGAATACCCTGTAATTGTCCAGTGATGCCATTTTGTAAAATTTCTCCTTGTACGATGAATTCTTTTTTGTTCTTATCCTCCGCCGCCGCCTGACTGCGGAGGGCTTGTCCGCGGAACCTCCGTCCGGGCGTCCGAAACCCGTCGGGAAACGCCGCCGCGCGGGCGGCAAAACGGCATTGTCCGCCGACAAAAAAGGGCGGATTAAAACAACCCGCCCTTTCGTGCCGTTTACTTTCTGAGATTCAGCGCTTCGATGACCGCTCTGTACCGCGTGATGTCCTTGTCTTTGAGGTAATCGAGAAGCCCTCTGCGCTTACCGACCATCTTCAGAAGCCCTCTTCTCGAATGATTGTCCTGCTTGTGGGTGAGAAGATGCTCGTTGAGGTGGTTGATCCGCTCGGTGAGGAGCGCGATCTGAACTTCGGGGGAACCGGTGTCCCCTTCGTGCGTTGCGAATTTCGCGATGATCTCTTTCTTGTCCATTTCTTTTTTATCCTCCTATGGAACGTTTATCCCGCGCCGCTGCGTGAGGCGTGGAGAATCGCCTCTCCCGGCGGCCGTTACTGTTATTGTACCACATTCTTTCCCGAATGTAAATCAAATTCGCCCGAAAAACGATTTTTTCTTTGCGATAATTTCGTCGATTTTTCCGATGTACGTCTTCAGATCCTTGGGAGAGGCGAAGCGCTCGATGCGGTTGCGCCCGTTCGTCACCTTTTTGGACACCGCGTTCGCGCCCGCGGCGGGATTGTCCGCCACTTCCTCCATGATGTCCACGTTGTACACGCACGCCTTCCCCGGCCTGGTCCAGCCCACGTTTTCGTTGTTCCCGACCTGGTATTTCTGCCGGTACATATAGTACGGAAGATACCCCGCATCCCGCAGAATTTCCCTGGATGCCGATACCATGGAAGAGACGAGCGGGTTTTCGAGATAGGCGCACTCCTCTTTCAGCTTGGCGCCGGACTTTAAGCAAAGGCAATGCACCGTGATGTTTTCCGCCCCCGTTTTCACCGCTTCCTTTACGCTGAAAACGAATTCTTCAAGGCTCTCCCCCGTCAGCCCCGCGATGAGGTCGGCGTTGACGTCGAAGCCGTATTTCGCCGACATCTCGAAAGCGCGGTAGAGATCGGCGGCGGTGTGTTTCCGCCCGATCCGCGCGAGGGTGGCGTCCGAAAAGCTCTGCGGATTGACGCAGATGCGGGTGACGCCGTACTCTTTCAGAAGTCGCAGCTTTTCCTCCGTGAACACGTCCGGCCGCCCCGCCTCCACCGTGTATTCGCACCCGTTTGTGCGGACCGCCGCCACCCCTTTCAGCACCCGCTCGAGATCGGGCGGATCGAGCACGAAGGGGGTCCCCCCGCCGATGTACACGCTGCGCAGGTTGCCGATGAGTTCCCCGCAGGCGGCGAGTTCCCTTTCGAGACAATCGAGATAGTCGGGCAGAAAGGCGCGCGTTTTGTCGATGGGCGCCGTGATGAAGGAACAGTAGCTGCACTTGGTCGGACAGAAGGGCAGGGATACGAACAAATCGCTGTTCCCGTCCCTTTTTTCGTAAATTTCCTCCTGCGTTTTCAGAACTTCGGAAACGAGGGCGATGTTCTCCTCCGCCACTCCCATCTTGCGGAAGAGGGAGACAAAGTCCCGCCCCGCCTCCTTCTCGGTATAGGCGAGTTTGGTGGGGCGGATGCCCGTCAAAGCCCCCCAGGGCATTTTTCGGGCGTATTTTTCGCTTAAAATCTCGTACAGCCCGAGTTTGGCAAACCGCCGTTCGAAGCGCTTGTACTCCACTTCGTCCTTGGGCTGCGCCGCCTCCGAAAAGCGCCGCTTTTCCCCGTCCACGTCGAAATCGTTGTAAAAAATCCCCTCCGCATAGCGGAAAGAATGGGTCACGCAAAGAGGGCGGCTTTCAAAAAGCCGCACCACGTCCAACAGCTCGTTTTCGAGAAACGCGCAGTCCGTTTTCAATGCCGTTTGGGTCATAACCTCTCCCCTGCCCCTTTATAATCCGATGAGAAAGGGATTGTTTTCCCGCTCGTCCGCCAAAGTGCTGCCCTCTCCGTGCCCCGGATATACGGGGATGCCGCCGTCCAGCCGGGCGAGCTTTTTCAGGCTCTGCCGCAGCGCCGAATCGCTCCCCGTGGGGAAATCCGTCCTCCCCACGCTCCCGCGGAAGAGAGTATCGCCCGTGAACAAAGCCCTGCCCCCGTCCTTTTCGTCCCGGACGAGATAACACATGCTGCCCGCGGTGTGCCCGGGCGTAAAGACCGCCTCCACTGTCAGCCCGCAGAGTTCCTTGGTCTCCCCGTCGGAAAAAGTCCCGTCCGCGCTGAATCCGGGCGGCAGCGCGCCGAACGCTTCGCAGAGATCTGCGTCCGAGCCGATGAGGACGGCTTCGTCCGCAGAACACAGCACTTTCGCGCCCAGATACCGCAGCCCGCGGACGCCGCCGATGTGGTCGAAATGGACGTGCGTCAGAAGCACGAACGCGGGCACGAGCCCCCGCCTGCGCACTTCGTCCTCCACGCGCGGCTGCGCGGGATCCACGACGACGGCATTTTTCCCGTCCGCCGTGACGATATAGCTGTTTGCCGCAAATCCCTGCGGCGGAATGCAAATGATCTGCATTTTTTCCTCCCGGATTGTTTTTCGTTGCTTATGTTTTGCAAACAAAAGCAACGCCACTTGTGTTTTGCGGAAAAATTATACAGGACACCGGCGACACGCCATAAAGCCGACAATGCAGGTATATCCGCGTTTCGCTCTCCCGAGCGACCCCGTCACCCGTTAAAACGCGGAGATACGAGTTATGCGCGAAGGGCGCGGATTTGCCGCCGCGAGTTTACTTAATCGTATTAGAGCCAAGCAAAAACGCAAGGGCGACAAAGTATTGCACAGTATATACGCGTTTCGCCTGTTCCAAGCGAACCCGTCAACCGTTAAAACGCGTAGATACAAGCAAGACGCGAAGGACAAGGCTTTCCGCCGGGGAGCGTACTCATACGTACGTGACCCAAGGAAAACGCAGTCCGACAAAGTATTGCACAGTATATACGCGCTTCGCCTGAATAAACCGATAAAGGTTACCGTCAAAACGCGGAGAAGGGTTGCAGATTGCGCCCGAAGCCGGAAGGTTCACCGCAGCGACTTTACTCAAATGTAAACGAGCAAGGGGAATACCGGTGAGGGCGCAAGATGCGCCCTTATACCGCGTTTCG
>DVGN01000051.1 GCA_018712725.1 Candidatus Scatosoma pullicola | reverse complement strand
CGCCTCCCCTTATGGTAAGGGGAGGTGTCGAGCAGAGCGAGACGGAGGGGATAAGAAAGCCGGATTTCGATAAAACAAATCGAAGCGCAGGTATAAATCCGCAAAAAGAGCGTCACTTGTTATGCTCTTTTTGCCCTTGTGAAAAACGGAAATAAGGTGAAACGAGCCGCAGGCGAGAGAGGAAAGAAACCGGCAGTCAGCCGCACGGCGCGCCGCCGGTGTCTTTCCTGTATAATCCTTCCGCAGACTCTCGTTAAATTTTTTCTCCGAAAAATTTAACGAAACCCCATACAATCCCTCAGTCAGCCGTTGGCTGACAGCTCCCTTTGCACAAGGGAGCCAAGGTGTGGCGGGGGAGGTGTCGCCCCCTTTTCATGCCTCCCCTTTTGGAAAGGGGAGGCAGTGCGCAGCACCGGAGGGGATAAGAAAGTCGGGAAAGGCGTATAAAAGGACGGGAAATGCCGCATGCTGAAATCAAAGATGTATATTACAAGTTTGGAAAGCACACGGGCGAAAGGATGGGACAAGGGGAAAATTGCGCATTTTCTGCCGTTTTTTCCGAAAAATTCCTCCGAAAACGCACAGTTGTAAAAAATTTTTTACACTTGTAATTAAAAAAGGACGAACTTATTACAACTTTATTACAAAAAACTGCGTACTTTTTTACAAGTGTGTGTTATCATAGGGGCACAAACGTTGAAAGGAGAAAGAAATTATGAAATCGAAGAAATTTTTGGCACTTGCGCTTGCGGCAATCTCTGTCGGCACGATGGCGGCGTTCGCTTCCTGCGGCGAAGGCGGCACCAGCACGGGCGGCGGCACCAGCACGGGCGGCGGTGACAGCACGGACGGAACGACGATCACCATCACGGGCAGTTCTTCCGTTTCCCCTCTGATGCAGGAACTCGCCGCTGCCTATATGGAAGATCACGACGTTTTGATTAATGTCGAGACGAGCGATTCCGGTACGGGTATCCGCGACACGCAGAACGGTCGCAACGATATCGGTATGGCGTCCCGGGATTTGAAAGATACGGAAACGGGCGTCGTCAGCAAGCAGATCGCGACGGACGGCGTTGCGCTTATCGTCGGGACGGGCTGCACGGTTTCCGACGTGACTGCGGCGGAAGTTTATGACCTGTATGCGAATGGTACGCCCATTAAGAACGTCATCAATGCGGGCATCAACCGCGAGCCTTCTTCCGGTACGCGCGGCGCGTTCACCGAACTCATCAAAAAAGAAGGGCATGCGCTGGACGAGCTGGACACGTTCGCGAGCTGCATCACCGAACAGAACAGCACGGAAGCCGTCAAGACGACGATCGCGGGTTCCACGACGGTCATGAGCTATATTTCCCTCGGCTCTTTGGACGACACCGTGAAGGCTCTCAAATTTGAAGGGGTAGAAGCGACGGTCGAGAACGTTGCGGACGGTTCCTATACCCTGTCCCGTCCCTTCAACATCGTCTATAAGTCGGAAGATTCCCTCAGCGACGCTGCGAAGGCGTTCATCGATTTCATCATGAGCGAAGAAGGACAGACGATCGTTGAACAAAAAGGCTACATCAAGATGTAATTGGCTTGTAACCGGGAAAAGATATGAAGAAGAAAACTTTTGACAAAGTAGAAAATGGAGAGGCGGGGGCAGCAGCGGTTGCTCCCGCCTCCGGGCGTTCCAAAGCGTCGTTTTCGGAAATTTTCGCAAAGGTCATTTTTATCGTTTGCGCGGTCTTTTCCATCGTCGCTGTCCTTACGATTGTCTTTTATTTGCTCGGTTCCAGTTTTCCCGCGCTGCGTAAAATCGGTCTGTTCAACTTCCTGTTCGGAAGAATCTGGAACAACGACAAGGGTCTGACGAATCCCTCCGAATATTTCGGAATTCTGCCCGCCATCGTCTCTTCGCTCGTGGTTACGTTGGGCGCGGTGGTTGTGGGCGGCATTTTGGGGATCTGCTCTGCGATCTTCATGGTGTATTACTGCCCCAAGAAGGTGAAGGGGATTTACACCCAGCTCATCAACCTTTTGGCGGGGATTCCCTCCGTCATCTACGGCTTTGTCGGTTTGGAGACCCTCGTGCCGTTTTTCCGGGAGACTTTCAATACGCCGATGGGAATGGGGCCGCTGCCGGCCATTCTCGTCCTCTCCCTGATGATCACGCCGACGGTGGCGTCTCTTGCCCGTAACAGCATCGAATCGGTGCCCAAGGAATATTACGAAGGGGCGCTGGCGATGGGCAACACCAAGGCGCAGGCGATCTTCAACGTCTGCGTTCCCGCGGCAAAGAAGGGGATTTTTGCCGCCCTCATCTTGGGCGTCGGCCGCGCGGTCGGCGAGACGATGGCGGTGCAGATGGTCATCGGCAATTCCGTCAACTATTTCCCCACCGGCCCCTTCCAGGGGGTGGTTACGCTGACGACGCTCATCGTGCAGAATATGGCGTATGCGGACGGAATTCTGCTGCAGACTCTGCTTGCCGTCTGCGTGGTGCTGCTCTTCTTTATCCTGCTGATCAACATCGGGCTGACCCTTTTGCAGCGGGAACGCAAGTCGGACAAGGGATCGCTGTTCCATAAAAAGCTGCGGGAACAGGCGGAGCATTTTAACCGCACGCACGAATTCCGCGCCTGCGGCACCGTTCCGTCCGTCCTCAAATATGTCTGCGTCGTTTTTGCGTGGGTGTTGATTGCCGTGCTCGCGGCGATCGTCGTCTATATCTGTATCCGCGGCATTCCCAATCTGACTGTCCATTTTGTTTTCGGCGAAGCGAATGTCAGTTACGCCACCCTCCGTGCGGCGGGAAAATCCACGCTGCTCATCGTGCTCATGACGCTGGTCATCGCACTGCCGCTCGGCATCGGCGCGGCGATTTACCTCAACGAGTATTCCAAAAAGGGGAGCAAATTCGTCAAGGTCATCCGCCTGTTTGTGGATACCCTTTCGGGCATTCCCTCCATCGTGTTCGGCTTGTTCGGGCTGACCTTTTTCGTGGATCAGGTGATCGGACACAGATGTCTGCTCGCCGGCTCGTTTACGATGGTGCTGATCATTCTGCCCACGATCATCCGCTCTACGGAAGAGAGCCTTCGGGAAGTGCCCGACAGCATGCGGGAGGCGTCTCTGGCGCTCGGCGCGTCCAAGGTGCGCACCGTGTTCCGCATCGTCCTGCCCGCGGCTCTGAGCGGCATCGTCACGGCGATTATCCTGAGTATCGGGCGCATCGTCGGCGAATCGGCGGCGCTCATCTATACGACGGGCGCGACCAATCCTTCTCCCGACGGCTATCTCTCTCCGGGGCTTACCTTTGCCGTTCTGATGTATAATCTGTCCAGTTCGGGCGTCGTGGACGAGTTCGGTCAGACCAGTCTTGAAAAGACGTATGCGACGGCGTTTGTCCTGCTTTTGATCGTGGCGGTGCTCAATTTCCTCGTCACGTTTCTGGAAAAGAAAATCAAGAAAAAGGTATTCGGCGACGCGGGCGGAAGCAAAGCGGCGAAAAAGGCGCATCGTGCAGAGGCGACCGCAGAGGAATCGTCCGAAGAGACGCCCGCATCCGCGGCATCCGTTGACGGAGCGGCGGTCGTACTTGGCGGAGAAGCAGCAAAAGATGCCGGGAAGGCGCCCGCCGTGCAGATCGTCGCGGTGAAAAACGAGCTTCCCGCAGAGGGCGAAAAAGGAAAACAGACGATATGAAAACGATAGAGAAATTTCAATTCAATGACAACATCGCCATCGAAGTGCGGGAAATGAATCTCTTTTACGGAGATTTTCAGGCGCTGAAAAACATAAACATGATCGTCCCCGAAAGGCAGATCACCGCGATGATCGGTCCCTCCGGCTGCGGCAAATCTACCCTTTTAAAATCCCTCAACCGCATGAACGATCTCGTGGAGGGCTGCCGGGTGGAGGGCGGCATTCAGATCGGCGGCGTCAACATCTACAACCGCAGCATGAATCTCGCCATGCTCCGCAAGAATGTGGGCATGGTGTTCCAGCGCCCCAATCCGTTCGCGATGAGCGTGTACGACAATATCGCCTACGGTCCCCGTACCTTCGGCATCCGCCGCAAGAGCGAGCTGGACGGCATCGTCGAAAAGTCCCTGAAGGGCGCGGCGATGTGGGACGAACTCAAAGATCGTCTGAACAAATCCGCTTTGGGGCTTTCGGGCGGGCAGCAGCAGCGCCTTTGCATCGCGCGCGCTCTCGCCGTCGAGCCGCAGATTCTGCTCATGGACGAGCCGACGAGTGCGCTCGACCCCATTTCGACGGGGAAGATAGAGGAACTCTGTTCCGAACTCAAAAAGAATTTTACCATCGTCATGGTCACGCACAACATGCAGCAGGCGGCGCGTATTTCGGACAAGACGGCGTTTTTCCTGCTCGGCGAGATGGTGGAGATGGGCGACACGGAGAAGATCTTCTCCGTTCCTTCCGACAAGCGGACGGAAGATTATATCACAGGGAGATTTGGTTGATATGGCAATGCGTACCACGTACCTCAGCGAACTGAAAGAGCTGAAAACGGACATACTTCAAATGGGTTCCTACATCGAAGAGGCGATCAAGAACACGATGCAGGCGCTCGAAAAAGACGACCTCATCATGGCGCAGGAGGTCATCAACAAGGATTGCATCATCGACGATGCGGAGCGCACGATCGAGAGTCTCTGCCTCAAACTCTTCCTCACCCAGCAGCCGGTCGCGGCGGACATGCGCATGATCTCCGCGGCGCTGAAAATGATCACCGACATGGAGAGGATCGGCGATTTCGCGGCGGACATCGCCGAGATCATCACCAAGGGCGGGCGCAGCGGCACCGCTTACAACATCCCCTTTGTCGGCAGGATGGGGGAGGCGGTCATCCGCATGGTGGACAGCGCCGTTCTCGCCTTCACCAATTCCGACCTCGAACTCGCCAAAAAGGTGTGCAAGTCGGACGACGAAGTGGACGAACTCTTCAACGGCGCCAAAAACGCCCTGTTCGAGTGCATCCGCAAGGACGAACAATTCGCCGAACGCGCCCTCGACCTCATGCTCGTCTCCAAATATCTCGAACGCATAGGCGACCATGCCACCAATATTGCCGAATGGGTCATCTATTCCATCACCGGCGTCCACGTCAATACCGAAAACGGGTATTGATAAAGATATATCGATAAAAAATACGCCGGAATCGTTATTTTTTGGAAAATTTTATCGATTTGACGCGACATTGAGGTGACATCCGGGGCGGGGTTATTATATAATGATAGTCGGAAAAACGGATTATATAATACCCCGGTTGTTTTTACGAAGGAGTAACGGATGACGGACATCATTTACACGGCGATCAGGATTTTGGCGGGTTTCGGGGCGTTTTTGCTCGGCGTCAAGCTGCTCGGCGACAATCTGGAGCGGATCGCGGGGAACAAACTCAAATCGCTGTTCGACCGCACTTCGCAAAAGACGCTGGCGGGCGTGGGGCTGGGCGCCGTGACCACGGCGGTGGTGCAGAGTTCTTCCGTCACCGCGGTCATGGTCGTCGGCTTCGTCAATTCGGGCGTGATGTCTTTGAGCCAGGCGGCGTCCCTCCTTCTGGGCGCGAACATCGGCACGGTGATCACCGCGCAGCTCGCGGCGCTGCAATCCTTCGACGCGGCGGCGATCTTCATGGCGTTCGTCCTGGTCGGCGTTCTCGTCGAGCGCTTTTCCAAAAAGGACAAAGCCAAGAGCGGCGGACTCGCCCTCGCGGGCTTCGGGCTCGTCTTTCTGGGGCTGGACGTCATGTCCGGAACCCTGCGCCTGTACATGGAAGGGGGCGGGGCGGCGGCATTGTTTTCCGGATTGTCCAATCCCGTCCTGCTCCTGCTGCTCGGCGCTTTGCTCGCCGCTCTGGTGCAGTCGTCGGGCGCCGTTGCCGCCGTCGTGGTGACGGTCGCGGCGGGGGGATTTGCCTTCGGCGGGGGCGGCAATGCCGCGCTCTTTCTCCTCATCGGCACGGGGCTGGGCAGCGTCGTGGCGCCCCTGATCTCCGCGCTCGGCGCCAATGCGGACGCCCGCCGCGCCGCCGCGGTATATCTCCTGTACAACCTGTTTTCCGCGCTGCTGCTCACGGCGGTGCTCCTCCTCTTTCCAAACCTTCCGGCACAGACGTTCGGGCGGCTGTTTGCGGGGGAGGGAACGCGGCTGGCGATGTTCTACACGGCGGCGGTGATCGTCTGCGATCTCATTCTGCTTCCCCTGAAAAAGCCCGTCGTGCGGCTGGTATCTTTTATCGTCCGGCACGGAAAGAAGGGCGCGGGGGAGGGCGGCACCTTTATGGACGAGCGCATCCTCTCGGCGCCGACGCTGGCGATCGGTCAGCTCACGAAGGAGATCTTCCGCATGGCGGACATGTCCGTGGAAAGCCTTCGGCTGGCATTTGAAGGATTTCTCGCGCGCGATCTCGGCGCGTCGGAAAAGGTGGCGGCGCAGAACGAAGAGATCTCTTCGCTCGGGGAGAAGATCGGGGATTATCTCGTCCGCGTTTCGGCAAACGGCATCTCACTCGACGACGAAAAATTGGTGTGCGCCCTGCACAACGACGTCGGCGACGTGGTGCGCATTTCCGAACTCGCCGACAATATTACCAAGTACACCCGCCGGGAAGTCCACGACAATCTGATTTTTTCCGCGGCGGTCGGGGAGAAGATCTCGGCGATGCACGATCTGCTCCGCGTACAGTACGGGCTGGTCAGGCGGATCGCGCTGGACGGGGAATACACCCTGATGGAGGAGTCGGACAAGACGGAGGACAAGATCGACGCCATGCGCCGGGAACTCATCGCCGACCACATCGCCCGCATGAGCCGCGGGGAATGCCGGCCCGAAAACAATACCGTATTTATCAATCTCGTATCCAATTTAGAGCGGATCGGGGATCATTTAAGTTATATAGCGCACAGCACCGACAATCTTTGAAAAGTGCGCTCCGGAAGAAAATTCCGAGGTGAATATACATGAAAGGCACAATTTACGTTTTGGAGGATGACGCCAGCATCAGCGGGCTTATCCGGTTCTCCCTGGAAAGGGAACAGCTCGTCTGCCGCACCTTCGGCAGCGTACAGGAGTTCTATGCGGGGCTGAAAGAAAGCGTCCCCGACGTCGCCCTGCTCGACATCATGCTCCCGGACGGGAACGGGCTTGACGTCCTGAAAGACGTCAAGCAAAAACACCCGGGCGTCTGCTGCATCATGCTCAGCGCGCTGGGGCAGGAGGGGGATAAGGTCACGGGTCTGAACATGGGCGCCGACGACTATATCTCCAAACCCTTCGGCGTGATGGAACTCGTGGCGCGCGTCCATGCGGCGCTCCGCCGCCGCGCGGGCAGCAACATCATCAAGATCGGTCGTCTGGAACTCAACAACGATTCGATGACCGTGACGCTGGACGGCAGGCTGCTCGACCTCAACAAAAAGGAATTCGAACTGCTCCGATACTGTATGCGGAACGCGGACATCGTCCTGCCCCGCGACACGCTGCTCACCGAAATCTGGGGGTACGTGGACACGGAGACGCGAACGCTCGACAACCATATCGCGCGGCTGAGAAAGCTGGGGATAGACAATTTCGAGACGGTGTTCGGGGTCGGTTATCGATTCAAAAAATCATAAAAAAAGCAAAAACGGATAGGGCAGGGTTGCGGCTATCCGTTTTTCGGCACATACGGGGAGGTCGGCATGCGAAAGAAAATACTCTGGATTTCCCAGCTCATCATGGCGGTGGTCCTGCTCATTTACGCCCTTTTGTCCACGCAGGTCTTTTACGACAATCTCATCACCGCGTCGCAGAACGAGCTGAAAATTTACATGAATCTCTTCGACGAGGGGGATTTTTCCCTCGATCAGGCGGGGGCGGACGGATTTTCCGGTCAGCTCTCCGGGCTCCGCGTGACCTTTATGGACACGGAGGGAAACGTCCTTGCCGACAGCAGCAAAGAGGAGCTGGGCAATCATTCGGACAGGGAAGAGGTGCGCGAAGCGCTCGCTTCGGGAGAGGGGTATTCGGTGCGGCGCAGCTCTTCGCTCGGCGAAGACATGATCTATTACTGCCGCCTGTTTTCGCCGGAGGGGGAGGCGGCGTATCTCGTCCGCATCGCCATTCCCACCTCTTCGGAGTGGCAGGTATTCAGGGACACCCTGCCCACGCTCGCCTGGTTTTTGCTTCTGGACTTTCTCGTCTGCCTGCTGTTTACCTATATCGAGACGGAATACATCATCAGCCCCGTGCGCAGGCTCGCCAAGGACGCCGCCCTCAACCTCCGTCTCTCCACCCGCTATCCCGAGTTGCAGCCCATCGTGGACGTCCTCAACAAGCGCAACAGCGAAGTGAGCGAACAGTTCCGCGAGCTTTCGGAGGAAAAAGATCTCGTCGAAAAGGCGCAGCGCTCCAAAAACGACTTCATCGCCAACGTGACGCACGAGATGAATACGCCGCTCACCTCCATCCGCGGCTATTCCGAGCTGATCGCCGGCGGCGCCCTCAACGAAGAGCAGACCAAGGCGGCGGCGAACACGCTCGTGAAACAGAGCGACCGCCTTTCCAAACTCATCGCCTGCATCATCAATTACAACGAGATCGACAACGACGAACTCCCCGCCTATGAAGTGGATTTGTCCAAGCTCGCGGAGGAGATTTTGGAAGTCCTTGCGCCCGACATCGAAAAGAGAAACATCGCGCTGGAAAAGCACATCGAACCGGGCATTTCCGTCATGAGCCGCCACGAGCGCCTCAACGAGGTTCTGGGCAATCTCATCCGCAACGCCATCCGCTACAACAAGGAGGGCGGAAACCTCCGCGTCGGCATCTGCCGCACGGAGGACGGGCATCCCCGTCTCACCGTGTCGGATACCGGCATCGGCATCGCCGAAGAAAATCTCGAGCGCATTTTCGACCGTTTCTTTACGGTGGACAAATCGCACAGCGGCAAAAACGGCGGTTTCGGCTTAGGGCTTGCGGTCGTCAAGAAGATCTGCCGCCGCTCGGGCTGGGGGCTTCGCGTGGAGAGCTGCCTGGGCGAAGGGACGACGTTTACCGTCGATTTTGCATAAAGTTGCAGGAAAGCGGACATCCGGGCGGAATACGCCCGGATATTTTCGCGGAAAATTTTTCCGAAAAACTTGATTATGCCTGAAAAGTATGGTATAATAAAAAGGCATAAAAGTCCGGACGGAGGGAAGGGAGATGGAACTGAGGGTATTGCGGTATTTTCTGACGGTGGCAAGGGAAGGGAACATCTCCCGGGCGGCAGAGGCGCTGTATATCACGCAGCCCACCTTGTCCAGGCAGCTCGCGGAGCTGGAAGAGGAATTGGGGGCGCCCCTCTTTATCCGCGGCAAGCGGAAGATCACGCTGACGGAAGAGGGGATGCTCTTGCGCCGCCGGGCGGAGGAAATGGCGGAATTGGAGGCGAAGACGGAGGCGGAATTCCGGAAGAGGAGCGAGTCTCTGAGCGGTACGGTCTCCATCGGGGCGGCGGAGACGCGCGCCGCGGAGATTTTTCCCCGGGCGATCGAGTCCTTCCGCCAAAAATATCCGGACGTGACCTTCGACATCTATTCGGATATCGCCGACCATATCAAAGAGCGGCTGGATCGGGGGCTTCTCGACATCGGGCTCCTGATAGAGCCGGGGGAGATCGGGAAATACGAATTTATGCGCCTGGGCATCGAAGACAGATGCGGAATCCTGATGAGCGCGAAATGTGAACTCGCCCGAAAGGAATACGTCACGGCGGAGGATCTCATAGGTCTGCCCGTCGTGGCAAACCGGCGGGCGTCCGTGCGGGATTTTTATCGGCAGCATCTCGGGGAGGCGTTCGACAGGCTCAACATCGTGGCGACCTTCAATCTCATCAACAACGCGGCGCTGTTCGCCCTGCAAAACCGCGGCTATGTGTTCACGGTGGAGGGCACTTTGCAGAATTACCGCAATCCCGAACTCGTTTTCCGACCCTTTTATCCCGAAATCAGCCAGTCTACTTTTCTCATCTGGAAAAAATATCAGCCCATGAGCCGCACGGTCAGCCGTTTTTTGGAGGAACTGCGCATGCTTACAGGGCATGAAAACGCATAAAAACAAAGTATTTTACTTTTCCCGAAGAATAAGATATAATAAAAGCGCAGACGGACAAAGCCGTAAGCGCTTTTGTTTTTGCGGGAGAAGAAAATGAATTGCGACAAGTGTAAACAATACGGTCTCGATCCGAAAAAGGTGGAATTTTTCAAGAGGAAGGGCATTCTCGGCGAAGGGGAAGGGGATGAAACGCTCCGCCGCGCCGCGATGCTTTCCTGGCTGGAAGAAATCGGGCTGGACGAAGAGGAGATCGTCCGCTGGCTTTCGCCCGGAGCGGAGAAAAAGGAACAGATGCGCATTCTCCGCCGTCTGCGTTCGGCGCTCCTGGACGAGCTGCACGACGTACAGAAGCGCATCGACAAGACGGACTGCCTGTTGTATGCGCTGTCGCAGGACTGAAAAGAAACCGAGGCGAAGAGTCCGCCCGGAAAGGAGTAAAGAGATATGGAATACAAAACTTTGAACAACGGCGTGAAGATGCCCATGCTCGGGTACGGCGTGTATCAGGTCGCCCCGGAAGAATGCGAGAGATGCGTTCTCGACGCCCTGTCCGTCGGCTATCGCGCCGTCGATACGGCGCAGGCGTATGGCAACGAAGAGGGAGTGGGGAGCGCTCTGAAAAAGAGCGGCGTTCCCCGCGGCGAAGTCTTTCTCACCACCAAGGTGTGGATCACCAACGCGGGAGAGGAAAAAGCCGCCCGCTCCATCGACGAATCCCTGCGCAAGCTCGGCACCGATTATGTCGACCTGCTCCTCATCCATCAGCCGTTCGGCGATTATTACGGCACCTATCGGGCGATGGAAAAGGCGTATAAGGCGGAGAAAGCCCGCGCGATCGGCGTGTCCAATTTCTATCCCGACCGCTTTATCGATCTCGCCAATTTCTGCGAAGTGACGCCCGCGGTCAACCAGGTGGAGACGCACGTCTTTCAGCAGCAGAAGGTCGCGCGCGGGGTGGCGGAAAAATACGGCACGCTCATCCAGTCGTGGGGTCCTTTCGCCGAAGGGAAGAACGGCATTTTCACCAACGAAGCGCTCGTGAAGATCGGCAAAAAATACGGCAAGACGGCGGCGCAGACCGCCCTCCGCTTCCTCTTGCAGAGCGGCGTGGCGATCATCCCCAAATCCACGCATAAGGAGCGCATGGCGGAAAATCTCGACGTTCTGAACTTTTCCCTGTCGGAAGAGGATATGCGGGAGATCTCCGCGCTCGATACGGGAAAGAGCCTGTTTTTCTCCCATTACGATCCCCGGACGGTGGAATGGTTTATGTCCCTTGTCAGATGATGTCTGCCGACGCCTGTCTCGGACGGAAAACGAGCGGACAATTCCGCAAAAGGCATTTTATAAAGCGAAAAATCCTCCGGATACCGGAGGATTTTTCGTTTACCGCCACAACGCAAAGGAATCGATGTTGAAGGGCGTTTTGCTGCGGATGAGCACGGTGTGCGTCCCGTCTTTCAGCCCGTCGGACAGCCATGCGAGCGCCGGCTCGCCCTCCGTACGCCGGAAATCGGCGGGCAGGGCGGTTTGTCCGTCGATCAGCATTTCAAAATCGCCGCCTCCCGCGGAGGGGCAGGAGAATACTCCGAACCGGGTGCCCGAAAAGGTAAATTCCACCGTCGCGTTTTCGCCGGAGTACAGATGCCCGAAGGTGGCAAGGGCGCTTGTGACCGACCAGTTTCCCCGCCATACGAACATCTCTTCGTCGGGGGAGAGAATTTCCCCGCCCGGAAGGGCATAGGAGAATCCCGCTCGCCGGTAGGCGATATATTTCGTGCCCGTCGCCGACGTGTCCGTCACGTGCAGCTTATAAAAGGAAATTTCCCGCTCTTCGAAATCGACGTGTACGTCCGTCCCGGAAATTTTGGCGTTTTCGACTTTCGCGAGCAGTTCGGGGCGTTCGGGGTCGGTTCCGCCGTACAGTTCGAAGTCGGTGGGGAGGTACAGGCGGGTCGGCTCTCCGTAAATCGTAAACTGGTTTGCGCGGACGGGCTCGTCCAGAAGGACGGTGATGTCGAAGGGATTATCCTCTGTAATCGGCGTGCGGTCGGAATGGATGAAGTTCGCGTCGTCTTCGTCGAACAGCGCGTTGATGGGATAATTCTGATCCCAGGGGCGGTAGTTGGTCTCCGCAAGCGTCTGTTTCGCCGCGCGCGGTTCCGAATAGTCATATCGGTAATCCCGCGTGTAGAAATATTCGGAGGTGAAAGTTTCGGGGACATAGTCGTTCCGATAGGCATTCAGGTAGGACACGTTCACGCTTTCCCCGTCGAATTTGCCGATCCCCACGCCGATAAAGCTGTTGGGCGCCGTCACGAGCAGCGCCGCTTTGAAATACACCCACGTTCCCTTTTGCAGGTCGTGATCGGCATAGTTGTTTTCGTTCGGGAAATCGAAATCCACGCCGTTGCCCGTATTGACGAGCGCTGCCGCCTCTTCGTACGTCCTGCCCCCGTCGAAGGAGAGCCAAAGCGCCGCATTGTACCGGGCGCGCAGCGCGATCCGGTATCTGCCGTCCCCGGAAACGCGGAATTTGCCGCGGATCTCCATGATCGCATTGGAGGAAGGGGAGGGTTCCCAGATCTCGGCGTTGCCGTTCTGCACCCGGTTGTCGTTGTCCTCTTCCGTTTTGGTCTCGTAGCCGGCATAGCCCTTTTTCATCGCTTCCGCCGCGCTATCGTACATATTTTCGGCGGAATAGGTGTACACCGTGCGTTCGAGCGTCGTCGGTCTGTACTGCCCCTGACGGAAGGCAAAAACGAGTTGGGTGTCGGGCACTTCGAAGGCGCCGTCCTCCTTTTCGATGCCGAGCGTCACGACGATCTCTCCCGAATCGGCGTTTTCCGGGTCGGGCGTATAGACGTATACGCCGTCGCTCTTTTTATTCAGTTCGCCGAACGCGGGGGACGTCACCTGTCTGACGGTATAGGTGAAGCCTTGGGGCAGTACGATTTTATCGTTGAGATTGATTTCGAAATCGGCGCCTTTGGGAATTTCGTAGGGCTGTGCCGTGCGGATGCAGGCGGTCTTTCCGCCCGCCGTTTCGTTTCGTCCCACCTGATAGACGCAGGCGACGGGCACGTACACGGGGCGGTTTTTGCCCGCATATTCGGCAATGACGTTTTCGGAGACGTCCTGATGCAGCAGATCGCGGAAATAATAGGTCATGTCGTAGCCGGTGGCGTCGGAAACCGCCTTGTACCAGACGTCCGCGCCGCCGCTTCCGCCGCCGTTCTGCGCCGCCCGGATAAAGGCGTCCTGTCCGAACGAATGCAGCAGATTGGCGTAGCTGTCCAGATTGGAGTTCGCGCTCGTCCCCGCGGAGGCGGAGATCGTCTGCCGCAATGCCCAAGCGGGATTGGTGTACCGGTTCCAGCCGACGGCATAGTTTCCGCCGTTGTCTCCGTCCGCCGAACGCTTGGAAGAGATGCGGGTAAACAGGCTGTATTCGACGAGACTCACGGCGTTGTTGGTGACTTCGTCGCCCGGCGCGAAGCCGAAGCGCTGGTAATGGTGGTTGAATTCGTGGATACAGCCCCAGAAGGCGTCGGAGGCGTCGAGAATGGCGCTTTCCGCGTCGAGGGCGGCGCGGAGGCAGTGGACGGGGCAGTTGACGGTATGCCTGCCGACGAACGCCACCATGCTCCCCGCGGCGATAAACGGGTCGTACAGGAAGGTGATGCCCGTATCTCCGCCCGACCCGGCGGGGACTTTGTTGGACACGAGCGCGATTTTGTCCCAGAGGATCGCCGCCTGCGTGAGTTCGTCGAAACTGAAATCCTCCGCTTCCGATTTTGGACCCGAATGGCGCGCCGCGTCGTCCCACACTTCGAGGTCGAAATAGGGGGCGGTGGAGTTTTTATTCCGTTCGAATTCCTCCCGCGTCGTGCAGCCGAGCACGAAATGGGAATAGGACACCGCGCCCGAAATGGTCACGGTAAACGCTTCGTCCGTCTTTGCCGGGCGGATGTAGACGGGCCCGCCCAGATAGGAGCCGACATAGGCGGTCGTGTCGTTTACCGTCATCGTGTTGGCGATGACGGGCATGCGGTTGAAGTCCCGCGCCAGCCAGATGTTGTTGTAACCTCCGTTCGTGAGGACTTGTCCGATGTAGACGGTGAGTCCGCCCGTCTTTTGCAGGTCGGCTTCGCTCATTTCGATTTTGATCGGTTCGCCCGCAGGCGCGTACAAGCCCGTGATGTGGTTGCCGTGACTGCGCGGCTTTATCGTGAGGCGCTTGATCACGGCGGGTTCGGCGTCGGACACGTCGCCGCCGTACATGCCGGAAGAGGCGGTGTGTTTATATAGTTTTTTGCCTGTCGGTTCGCCGCTCAGATACAGATTTCCCTCTTCGTCCATTCCGTCATAGGTGGAAGAGGAGGCGACGAGGGAATTGTTTTCGTCGATGATCGCCTGTTTTTCTTCTTCCGTCGCGTTCTGCAACGTTACGCCGTATTCGGGATAGCGCGCAAGCCCTCCGTCCGAAACTTCCGGCTTTTTCCGCTCCGTCGTCCCGAGATATTCCGCGTACATGCCCGTTTTCGACGTGTTGCGCAGGTTTTCCGAAAACAGCGCGTCGGGATACGGGTCTTCGCCCGGTTCCTCCGAAGACGATGAAGAGGAGGACGAAGAGGGCGGCAGATCGGAAGAGTCCTGCGGGGACTTGTCCGAGCAGGACGCAAAGGCAAAGCCGCAGGAAAGGACTGCCGCCAGAAGGGCGGATAAAAGGCGGATGTTTTTTCGATGGTTTGTCATTTCTTATTCTCCCTGTTCGGGCGTTTGTCCGCGCCGTTTTCAGGCGCGGACATTATGATAGCATAAGCGCCCGTAAAAGTCAACAATATCATTTTGTAAAAAGAAAAGATCTTTTATTCCGGGAAAATTCTTTTTGAGGGAGCTGCGGACGTCGCTGCAGTCAGGCGGGCAGATCGCCTATCCGGAAGATATGGAAGGACGTGGACGAATAGTTGAATGTGCCGCCCGAAGAGACGATTTTTATCGTTGCCGGCGCGGAGGGGACATTGACGATTGCGGAAACCGTCTGCGGAACGTCTTCCGAGGCCGTGGTGAAAAGATTTTGCAGCTGTCCTCCCTGTACGTCCGTTCCGTCCAGCTGTATCGACAAAAGATTGGCGGCGGGAAGATCCGTACCTGTGCCGGGCGCCGCCGTGCCGCTGTAGATCACAAAATATACGCCTGTTTGCGTCACCGTAAAATCCGAGGTGTTCGCCGTGTGCGAAACCGCGTTCCCGTTCTGCGTTCCGTTGACGTCGAATATAATGGGCGATCCGCTGGTCACCGGCGCGGCGGGGATCGAATAGGCGTTCACGGATTGTACGGGTTGATTTGTGCCTGTTGCACCCGTCGCACCTGTCGGGCCTGTCGCACCCGTCGGTCCGGTTACGCCCGTCGCGCCCGTCGGCCCGGTTGCGCCCGTCGGCCCTGTTTCGCCGAGTTTTTCGATGTAGACGGTTTTCCCCGCCGGACGGCGGGGAAAACAATAAAATTCGTAAAATTCCATGGCATTTCTCCGATAGCCGCTCTGTTAACGGCAAGTATTCCTGTTACAGTGTATGCGCCGCTTGCTTCTCTGCGTGTCTGCAGTCTCGTTGCACATTCGCCGATAGGCAGCAGCTTTTTGTGGGAAAAACGCTTGATTCAGCGAAAATTTCTTTGGATTCAGCCGAAATTTCCACCCGTTCGGAAAACGCGGCTCAACACAAACAGATGGAAATATGTTATAATGAAGCCATGCAATCGGATGAAATTTTTAAGGAAAACGGCATCTTTCCGCCGACGAGTTCCGGAAACGATGCCGCCGGCAGACAGAGAAAGAACGCAAATATGAAGACGGAATGGATGCTTTTGATTTATGACGCATTGATTGGCGGGCAATCGGTTGCGCGCATCGAATTCTGTTGCAGGCATGCTATTTCCGAAAGGACTTTCTATCGCTATATGCGGGAAATTTCTTCTTTTTTGAGGAAGTATAAGCCGGGTTACAAAGTCGAAGTTTTGGAGCCCGAAGGCAAGTATTTTATGAAAAACACAGAAAAAAGGTAAGTGCTGACATGCGTCTGTCAGCAATTTTGTTGCAAAGTGAAGAATGATTATGGTATAATGCCGAGGGATAATTGATTTTTCGGCTTGCTGCGGAGGAGAAAACGGACCTGAGCATGTCAACAATAAGGCGGGTGTCGCTCTTTCGGGCGTTGCGGGAGTTTCTGTGCGCGGTTTGTCCATTGTAAACGCGCAGTCATGGTCTCTTTGTTTTTACGATTGCAAGGATGTATATGTTTCCGACGTCTTTATTATGGGTTACCGGGTCTTTTCCGACGGCGTCATGCTTTCCGACTGCTGCGGTGGTCTTGTGGAAAATTGTTTCGTGCGCACGGGAGATGACGCGTTTGAAACCAAATCTACCACCAAAACCGGGAAAACAGACAAAATTCTCTTCCGGAACAACGCGGCGTGGACGGATAAAGCAGTTGCTTACGGATGTGTTTATGAGTCCAATCAGGATACGGAGAACGTTCGGTTTGAAAACAATTCCGTCGGCTTTGCGCTCGGTACCTGGTCAAAGCATCTCGGGTGCAATGTGATACAAATGGGAGATAATCCCGAGGCGACCATGCACGACATTGCGTTTGTCGGCACGGAGATCTATACGAGCCGCAATCAGGCGATCTGCAACATTTATATCGGCGGCAGCGGCGGCAGGGGAGAAGGCTGGGGAAAGGTCAGGAATATTCTTTTCAAAGACATCAGAGCCGAAAATAACCGCGGTTTGGTGCTTTATGTGCAGACGTATGAAAACGAACGCAGCGAAATAAAGGATATCCGCTTTGAAAACGTCGTCTCCAACGGCAAAGTATTCGATAAAAAGTCTATCGGAAACGAAAAATTATATGCCGCAAGCACGCGGGTTTTCGATGCAGAAAAAGACCTGAGTATTATAGAAAATCCGACTTGTTTGTAACGGGCTGCGGGTTGTAAAAAGTGTTTTTACGATTTGTCGCGATTGAACGAAAAGCCGCCGTTGGGGGCGTTACGGCGGAATCGCGGGGAATTTATATGATCGCATAACAAAAAATGCCGGCAGCTCGTTCGGGAGCTGCCGGTTGCCTTTTTGCCGAATGGATGATTTTTGATTATTTCATGTTTTTTCGGACCCCGGATCCGAAACGTGAAAAATTTAGTCTGAATATTTTTGCAATCAAAAGTAACGGCGGCCCGGTTATGAGCTGCCGTATTTTTTAATGTCCTCGCGCTGTTCCGTTCGGCCGTGCGTCCGAAAAATCAGACGGTTTCGACGTTTATCAGAGAGGAATTTCCGCTTTTGCCGTTGGGGGAACCGCCCGTGATGACGATCGTGTCTCCCTTTTTCGCAAGTCCGCTTTTGAGCGCGGCGATCTTCGCGAAATAAAAGAGGATGTCCACCGAGGTGTATTCTTCCGCCATGGCGGGAATTACCCCCCAGCTGAGGGCGAGTTTGCGGTATGCCCGCTCGTCCGTCGTCAGCCCGATGATGGGCGTGAGGGGGCGGAAGCGGGAGACCATTCTCGCCGTGCCGCCCGTGCGGGTGCAGACGACGATCGCCTTTGCGTTCAGGTCTTTTGCCAGCGTGCAGGCGGAATGGGAAAGGGCTTCGGAAGAATTTTTGATCGCGTAGCTGTCGATGGTCTGGATATATTCGACGTTGTTTTCCGCCCGTTCGACGATGCGCGCCATCGCCGCGACCGATTCGACGGGGAAGGCGCCGGCGGCAGTCTCGCCCGAAAGCATGACGGCGGAGGTGCCGTCGTAGACGGCGTTGGCGACGTCGGAAATTTCCGCCCGTGTGGGCCGGGGGTTATGGATCATCGATTCGAGCATTTCGGTCGCCGTAATCACCCGCTTGCCGTAGACGCGGCAGCTGCTGATCATGCTCTTCTGGGTGTCGGGCAGTTCTTCGTACGGGATCTCTACGCCGAGATCGCCGCGGGCGACCATGATGCCGTCCGATACCTTCATGATCTCGTTCAGATTTTTTACGCCCGCGCGGTTTTCGATTTTGGCGATGATGTCGATGTCCTTCCCGCCGTGTGCGTCGAGAAAGGTGCGCGCGTCGATGACGTCCTGCGCCCGCGACACAAAGGAGAGCGCCACGAAATCGACGCCTTGTTCGATTCCGAACAGGAGGTCATCACGGTCGTGGTCGGAAAGAAATTCGAGGGAGAGTTCCTTATCGGGAAAGAACATGGATTTGCGGTCGGAAAGCTCGCCGCCGATCTCGACGGTACATACGACGTCGGGCGCCTTTACCTCTTTGACATGAAAGACGATGAGGCCGTTGTTGAGAAGAATTTTATCTCCCGGCTTCATGTCCTTGCAGAGATTGGGATAGGATACGGAAACGCGGGTGTTGTCGCCCACGATGTCCTCGGTCGTGAAGCGGAACACGTCGCCCTCTTTTAAGAATACCTTTCCGTCTTTAAAGGTCTTGATTCTCAGTTCCGGACCCTTGGTATCCAGCATGATGGCGAGGGGAATGTGCTTTTCTGCCCGCACTTCTTTGACGAGTTTGATCTTTTCCGCGTGATCTTCGTGCGTGCCGTGGGAAAAGTTGAGCCGCACGACGTTCATGCCCGCTTTTGCCATGTCCGCGATGATCTTTTTGGTCGAACTTGCGGGCCCTAAGGTGCATACGATTTTCGTTTTCTTCATATCGGTTTGTGTCCTCAAAAAATTTCTACCTACATTTTACCATTTTTTCGTCAAAAAAGCAATACTTTTTTCGCAAGATGTGCTATAATATAATTACGATTCGAGTTTGTTATACGGTCGCGGGGTCCCTTCGGGGACAATGAGGAAAGTCCGAGCAGCACAGGACAGGGTGCCTGATAACGTCAGGTGAAGGCGACTTCAAGGAAAGTGCAACAGAAATAAACCGCAGGGCTTTGCCCTGTAAGGATGGAAAGGCGAGGTAAGAGCTCACCGATACCCCGGTAACGGGGTATGCCATGTAAACCCCACCCGCTGCAAGATTGGGCGTCTGCCACACAGGGCTGTCCGTCCGGCAGATCGCCGTGAATATCGCTTGAGCTTGTCGGCGACGGCAAGCCTAGATAGATGACCGTACACGACAGAACTCGGCTTATCGACAGACTCGCGTCGTCTTTTTGAAAAAGTCCGGGTTTTTCCGGGCTTTTTCGCGTTTTTACGGGGTAAAATCCCCTTCGGTTTCACAAAATACGTTTCACAGAGCGCAAAGGAGGCGTTATAAAAGGAGATATGGAAGTAAATCGGTATCTGGAAATTCTCGGCGTGTTTGAGAAGCTCAAAAACAACACCCGGCATTCGTTTACCTCTTCGGGAAGAAAGGAGAGCGTCGCCGAACATTCGCACCGGCTGGCGGTGATGGCGTATTTCGTAAAAGACGAATATCCGGACGCCGACATCGGAAAAGTCATTTTAATGTGCCTCTTTCACGATCTGGGCGAAGCGTTTACGGGAGACGTCCCTTCCTTCGAAAAGACAGGGGAGGACGAAGCGCGGGAAAAGAAAAACGTCCGCGCCTTTATCGACGAACTTCCCCCGCCTTATCGGGCGGAACTTTCTTCCCTTTTCGATGAAATGGAGGGGATGCGAACGCCGGAAGCGAAACTTTTCAAAGCGCTCGACAATATGGAGGCGGTCATTCAGCACAACGAAGCGGATATTTCCACATGGATGCCGCTCGAATACGATCTGCAGCTCTCCTATGGCAAAGAGAGTACAGCTTTTTCGGAGTATACAAGGCGGTTGAAAGAGAGGTGCAACGAAATCAGCCGGGAAAAGATCGAACGAGCCGAAAAGCCGTAAAAGTAAGAAAAAAGAGCGATTTTTTTGAAAAACTCCCCGAACTGCGGGGAGTTTTTATATACTATGTCTGACAGAATAATTATGTCAGGTATAGCAATAATATAGTATGTCAGACATAATAATTATGCCACACATAATAATTTATTGGCGGGGTTTTACCGAAAAAAAGAGGGAAAGACAAGAGGTAATCTGCATAGTACAAACCGTCCGCTTCATACGATAGAGTACTGTATGTGACGGGAATGCCGCATTTTGCGAGCTCCCGCCCGGGAGGCGGCGCGTTATGTTTTTGGATTTTTTGTGGGCGATTCTCGGCAAGATCGTATTCTTCACGGGGACGATCGGGGGAAAAAATTCCTTTCCGAAGCCCCTTCCCAAAGAGGAGGAGGAAAAGTATCTCGCCCTTGCGGCGAAGGGGGACAAGGCGGCAAAGGACATTCTCGTAAAGCACAATATGCGTTTGGTGGCGCATATTGTCAAAAAATATACGGGCGCGGCGGAGACGGACGACCTCATCTCGGTGGGGAGCATCGGCCTCATCAAGGCGATCAATACCTACGAGCCGGGGCACGGGACGGCATTGGCGACGTACACGGCGCGGTGTATCGAAAACGAAATCCTCATGCTCATCCGCGCGAATAAGAAGCACAGAAACAACTGTTCCCTTTCCGAGCCGGTGGGGACGGACAAGGACGGAAACGAACTCACGCTGATGGATCTGCTCTTTGAAAAAGAGGACTGCGTTTTCGACAAGGTGGAGAGGTCGGTGCAGCGGGAGAAGCTCGTTTCCCAGATACGAAAAATTTTAAGCGATCGGGAGTATACGGTCATCTGCCTTCGGTATGCGCTGAAAGGCGGGGTGCCGCTGCCCCAGCGGGAGGTGGCGGGGATGCTGAAAATTTCCCGCTCGTACATATCCCGCATCGAAAAGCGGGCGATCGAAAAACTGCGCGCCCGCCTGCGCCCGGAGGATTTTTTCGAATAAAAACCGCCCCGAAAAGGGACGGAACGCTTGATTTTCGGGGCACTCTTTTATGGTGTAAGTTTGGAGTGAGGGAAAGGCCGTGACAAATCGTCACGGCTTTTTGTCGCGCCGGCTTATGTTTCATAATGTTCCATGCAGGCAATGATGAGTTTTTTTGTTCTCGTCAAAATTGTATACAAGTCTGTCGGAATGGGTGATTCTGCGGCTCCACGCCTTGCGATAGCGCAGAGGTTCGGGCTGCCCGATGCCCTTGGATAGTCCGTTGCGGGAAATGTCTTTGATGAGGCTGTTTATCTTTCTGACCGTTGCCTTATCGGTTTCCTTTTATTTTAACAGATAAAGTTACGCCTGGGTTTGAAAGGATTGAAAAAAGCAAGGTCAAATTACTTTAAGACCTTGTTTGGTATTGCCCACCCAATAAGGGGGTGGGCTTTTATGTTTTGTGGAAGGGAATATCCGCACACTATATTTTAGTTATATATATGGCAGAGCTATTGCGTTGCAATCATATTCGCAAATTTGTAGGGGCGTCCTTCTGATAATTTAGTGTTCTACTGAGGTTGGCATTGGGGGCGGGTTGTTTTATGCTTTTTTCCGTATGCGTTTTTCCGCACGTTTTCGGACGGCTTTGCGCAAAAGCAGATAGGCGGAATAAAAGGCAAAGGCGCAGAGGGTGAGCGCGGAGACGTAGACGACGGTATTCACCGCCCAGCCGAACCGGGCGACGATGTCCCGGCAGATGACGAGCGGGCTGGGTTTGGGACCGACGTAAAACATATTGACGTCCGCGCCGGGGCAGTTATAGCACAGCACGTTGATGCCGAAGGCGACGAGACAGAGGGAAAGATAGATCCCCGCGGCGGGGAGGAAATCCCGAAATCGGGCGCCCGCCCTGCCCGAAAAGAAGAGGTACAGCCCGATAAAGACGAGAATCATGTGCCAGGAAAAGGAATGGATGGTCAGCGTCCAATAGGGCAGGCACATGCTTTCGGGGGAAAAATAGGACACAAATCCGCCCATGAAGCCGAAAGAAGCGGTAAAGGTGCAAAGGGCGCGCCGGAATTTTCCCTCTCTGAGAAAGGGGAGAACCAGACAGGCGTACATCGGCATGCTGCAAAGCTGGAAGGGGATGCGGTCGAACTGATATTCGCCCCCGCCGACGATAAACGTATAGAAGAGCTGTTTATAGGCTTCCGCGAGCAGCAGGACAAATCCGACGGAGAACAAAAGCCGCCGGTCCGTCTTGTCCGAGATCTTTCGGAGGAAAAACGCCGCCAGGAACGCGATCGGCAGTCCCGTCAGCCAGAAGACGAGATGAAAGGTGCCGTAAGGCTCGGGCGGCGTCATTTCCCACGCCGTTTTTTCGAGAAAGCGGATAAGCAGATCCATAGGGGAGATACCTCGGCGGAAGGGCGGAAAAACCTCCTTCCGCCTTTCATTATAGCACGAAAGCGGACAAAAGACAATAAAACGGGAAAAATTTTTCCGAAAATCGGATAAAAAGGGCGGACAGGCTGTTGAAATTTCCGGAAAAATGTGGTATACTGTATAAGGCTCGGAACGGGCGGTCGGACGGATGCCGGCCGGACGAATGCCAATCGGTAAAGCAAACAATAATTTTTGGAGGAATTCATAATGACAATATCACAAGATGTTGCACAGATGTTCTGCGTCGCCAAGGGCGCGGGCGTTGCCCGTCATGAAAATTCCGCGATTCCCGAAGAGGGCAAGTGGATCCATGCGAAAGAGATCAAGGACATCAGCGGTCTGACGCACGGCGTGGGCTGGTGCGCGCCGCAGCAGGGCGCCTGCAAGCTCACCCTGAACATCAAGGAAGGCATCATCCAGGAAGCGCTCGTCGAGACGATCGGCTGCTCCGGCATGACCCATTCCGCGGCGATGGCGGCGGAGATCCTGCCCGGCAAAACCCCGCTCGAAGCGCTGAACACCGACCTCGTCTGCGACGCCATCAACACGGCGATGCGGGAACTCTTCCTGCAGATCGTCTACGGCAGATCGCAGTCGGCTTTCTCCGAAGACGGGCTGCCCGTCGGCGCGGGACTCGAAGATCTCGGCAAAGGGCATCGTTCGCAGGTCGGCACGATGTATTCCACCCTGCAGAAGGGCGTTCGCTATCTCGAAATGGCGGAGGGGTATGTCACCCGCATCGCTCTGGACGCGAACAACGAAGTCATCGGCTACGAATTCGTCTCCCTCGGCAAAATGACCGATTTCATCAAGAAGGGAATGGAACCCAACGAAGCCTATAAGAAGGCGATGGGGCACTATGGCAGATTCACCGCCGAACAGGGCGCCGTGAAGTTCATCGACCCCCGCGAAGAGTAATCCTAAGGAGGACAAGCAAATGTCATTATTTGAAGGTTATGAAAGAAGAATCGATAAAATCAACGGCGTTTTGAAGGAATATGGCATCTCCTCCGTCGAGGAGTGCCGCGACATCTGCCTTTCCAAGGGCGTCGATTGCGAAAAGATCGTCCGCGGCACTCAGCCCATCTGCTTCGACAACGCGGTGTGGGCGTACACCGTCGGCGCGGCGATCGCGATCAAGAAGGGCTGCAAGAAGGCTTCCGACGCGGCGGCTGCGGTCGGCATCGGCCTGCAGGCGTTCTGCGTTCCCGGTTCGGTCGCCCAGAACCGCCAGGTCGGTCTCGGCCACGGCAATCTCGGCGCCATGCTCCTTTCCGAAGACACCGAATGCTTCTGCTTCCTCGCGGGGCACGAATCCTTCGCGGCGGCGGAAGGCGCCATCTCCATCGCGCAGAACGCCAACAAAGTCCGCAAGAAGCCCCTTCGGGTCATCCTGAACGGCCTCGGCAAGGACGCCGCCTATATCATTTCGAGAATCAACGGCTTCACCTTCGTGGAGACGGAATTCGATCATTCCACCGAAACGGTGAAAGTCGTTTACGAGAAGGCGTTCTCGGACGGCGACCGCGCGAAGGTCAAGTGCTACGGCGCGGACGACGTTCCCGAAGGCGTGGCGATCATGAAGCTGGAAAAGGTCGGCGTTTCCATCACGGGCAATTCCACCAATCCCACCCGCTTCCAGCACCCCGTCGCGGGCACCTATAAGAAGTGGTGCAACGAGAACGGCGTGAAGTATTTCTCCGTCGCTTCCGGCGGCGGCACGGGCAGAACGCTGCACCCCGACAACATGGCGGCGGGCCCCGCGTCCTACGGCATGACGGATACGATGGGCAGGATGCACTCGGACGCGCAGTTCGCGGGCTCTTCCTCCGTTCCCGCGCACGTCGAGATGATGGGTTTGATCGGCATGGGCAACAACCCCATGGTCGGCGCCACCGTCGCGGTCGCCGTCGCGATCGAAGAGGGCATGAAGAACGCCTGACTTCGTATCGTCAGTTCAATGAAATGAAAAAAAGCAAGCGCTTTCGGAAACGGAAGCGCTTGTTTTTATGCTTATTTGTCCCGCTGCCTGCCGGGCGGATAAAGGGGAGGGGAATCAATCGTCGAAGCGATCGTCGTCATCGTCGTCATCCTCTTCCCGATCGTCATCGTCGTCATCATCGTCGTCCTTGCCGTCGTGGTCGTCGTCCTTGTCGAAGCGGTCGAAGTCGGAGGTGGAGCCGTCTTCGAACACATAGTGATATTGCCCCTCCCGGACATAGACGCGGAACTGCACGCGGCTGCCGTCTATCGTGCCCGAAACGCGCAGCACCCGCTCGCCGTTTTCCGTCTCGTCGCGGAAGGCGAGGGTTTCCGTCCTGCCGCCTCCCGATATGCGCATCAGAAGTTCGAGTTCGCCGTCCTCCGATTCGTATTCGATGGTCGTGCGTTCGGTCAATTCGCCGCCTTCATAGACGGAATACACGTATTCCTGTTCGATTTCCGCTTCTCCGTCCTCTTCTTCCGATTCGTATTCCTGCCGCACTTCGATATAAGAAGAGCCGCTTTCGTCCGTGAAGGCGCGGAAATACAGCTCGTTTTCCGCCTCTCCCTCTTCCGTCTCCGTCTTGTACATTCCCTCCACGGGATATTCGGCGGCGCCGACGCGCAGGATGCCGGAAATGGCGTAATTTTCTTCCGATTCGCCGTCCTCCGTCTCCCCGTATAAAAATTCTTTGTCGTAGTACATCGTATAGGAGGCGGGGGAGCCGAGCAGATCGGTGTATTGCACGGTCATGCCGTATTCGTACCCGTTTTCGCCCGCGATCCCCGTGCCTTCGATGGCGCCGTCGCTCAAAAGGCTCTCCACGAGAGACAGATAGCGGTTGATCTCTTCGATCAGCCCTTCGTCCGGCTCGGCGGCGCGGGAATTTGCGTTCGCGGCGGGGGAGAGGGACGCGGACGTCGCCCGGACGGGAGACGCCGCAGGGGCGGCGGGGGCGGCTGCATTTTGCCCGGATGAGATCAGCATGCCGACGGACGCGGCGCCGTAGGCGTAGAAGGAATCGGCGTCCGTGATCTGCGCGAATTTGTTCCCGACGGGATTGCCGGGGATCTGCGGCCTGTTGCGGAAAAGGGCGGGCAGAAGGACGCAGAGGCAGAGGATGCAGGCGAGCGCCGCCGCGCATATCGCCGCGATTTTCCCCTTGCTGCCGCGGATATGCTTTTCTCCGCCGTGCGCATAGGAAAGGACGGCTTCCTCTTCCCCGATGCCGAGCTCCCGCCGGATATTCTGTTTTACCGCCTTGTCGTCGGGCAGAATTTCCGACGCCTGTTCGGAAAGCAATTTTTTCACGTCTTTCATGCGCCGCCCTCCTTTTCGAGATGCGCTCTCAGCTTTTTCAGAGCTTCGTTGTTCTTCCAGGTGACCGTTCCGATGGGGATGCCGAGCATTTCGGCGACCTCCCGGCGCTTGTATCTGGAGACCTGACAGAGCATGACGATTTCGTATTCGTCTTCGGTCAGCACCCGCGCCGCAAGGTCGAAGATATAGGGGATGTCCGCCTCTCCCGACCCGAATTTATGGGCGTCCGCTTCGAAGTCGGTGGGGACTTCCCGCCGGTACTTTTTCAGGTGGTTCAAGGCGAGCGATTTGCCGATGGCGCACAGCCAGGCGGTGAAATTGGTGCCGGGCGCGTATTGGTGCAGGGAGGAAATCGCCCTGACGAAGGTGTCCTGCAACAGGTCTTCGGCGTACATCTTATCCCGCACGATGTAAAAAATGGCAAAATAGACGGAGCGGTTGGTGCGTTCGTAAATGAAGTCGAACGCGCGCGCGTCCCCGGCTTTCAGCTCGGCTATCTTCTGTTCGAGTCGATCGTGTTTCATAACCCATCCTACTCTATTAACAACGCAAAGGGGGAAAATTGTTGGTGAAAAAGGAAATTTTTTTGTTTTTTCTATCCATATTATAAAGGAAGAGGGGGCGTTTTGTCAACGACTTCCGGCTGCGGAAAAAAATCGGAAAAAATTTTTTCTTTTTTACCAACAAAATCCTCGGGCGGGATTGTTATAAAGGTGTAAGGGGAAAAAATCCGGAGCTTCCCCCGACAAAAATAAAAGTCAAGGAGAAACTTACGATGAAAAAAATGATTACGGCGGCGGCTGCCGCATTGGCACTCGGTCTCACCTTCGGTTTGGGCGCCTGTTCGGAAACGGGCGGCTTTGGGGGCGTAGGAGGCGCTGAGAACGGAAAGTTCGGCGACTTCACGACGGCGGAATCCGTCTACGGTTTCAGTGCCGCTTCGGCGGGCATGCTGATCTCCGCCATGGACCTTTCGGGCGCGCCTTCTTCGGTCAGGGCGGCTTCGTCCGATCTCGGCGGCGGAAATTCGGACGGACAGACTTCGGGCGGAAACGCAGACGCCTCTTCGGATACGGCGGCTTTGCCCGATGAGACGAAGGCGGAGCTGGACGGATATATGACGCTCGTGGAAAGCCTTTTGAGCGACGGCGGATTCGGCATGACCGCCGAAGCGTCCGATCGGGAGGGGTACGCGGAAAAGATGACCGTTTCCTGGCGGGATATGCAGGGCAATACTTCGCAGTACGTCATGTATTACAACCAGACCGCCATTCCCGACTTTGACGATGACGACGACGATGACGATTGGGACGACCGTTTCGACGACGAGCGGGAGGAAAATTACGCCATAGAGGGCGTGATGACGGTGGAGGGCGTCGACTATGCCGTGCAGGGCAGGCGCAGCGCCGAAAGCGAAGGGGACGAATCGGAGAGCGAGACGACCTTCCGCGTGACGCTCGGCGAGAACCGCTATATGCTGGTGGAGCAGGAGACGGAATCGGAGCGGGGAGAGAGCGAACAGTCTTACAGCTATTCGGTGTACGAAGGCGGCAGGGCTGTGGAACGCGCCTCCTTCTCCTATGAAGAGGAGGACGGGGAGACGGAGCTGGAAATGACCGCCTATAAGGACGGGCAGACGCAGCGCTTTTCCTTCGACCGCGAATCGGAGCGGGGCAGGGAATACATCCGCCTCACCGTCGGTACGGGCGGCGGCAGACAGAGCTGGCGGGTCATTCCCCAAACGGACGAGAACGGCAGCGTCACTTATGCTTACGAGCCGATCGGATCGCGCAGATAACGCACAGATAAACTAAATTAAAGAAATACGGACCTTTGCGGTTGTGCAAGGGTCCGTATTTTTGCCGATTGTCTTGATAATTGCCCCGGCGAAACGCGTACGGCGCAATATTTTGCCGTGCTTGCGTTTCCGCCCTTTAAGCCTTTCTGTTGTGATAATGGGAGTGGGATAAGTCCCGCCTTTGCCGTCAGAGTTTTGCGCCGCAGTGGTTGCAGAATTGGCTGCCCGGCTCGATTTCTTCGCCGCAGACGGGGCATACGGAAAGGAGCGTTTTTCCGCAGTTTTTACAGAATTTGCTTCCCTTTTCGTTTTCCTCGCCGCAGGCGGGGCAGACGACGGATTGTCCGGCATCCCGGGCGGCGGACGCGATGTCGCGCACGGCGGGGCGAAGTTCATTCGCCGCTTCGTTCAGGACGGGTACCGATTCGTTCTTGACATATCTGCCGATCTCCCGGTGGAAACCGAAAGAGAGGAGCACCGCGCCCACGGCAATGGCGGGGAAGCCCAAAAACAGGCACCAGAAACGGGAGGGCGGGTCGCCCGATCCGAAGTTGGAGAAGATGTCGACAAAGCCGACGACGGCGAGAATGATTCCCGCGGCGAGGACGATCCCTCCCGCAATTTTCAGGATTTTTTTCGTCTTTTCGTGGCGTTCGTTTTGGGGATCGCGTTCGTTCATGGGCAAGCCTCCTTTTGCGCACCGGGCGCGGCAGATTTTTTTGCAAGCAAAAAGCCTCCGCTTTTTTCCGGAGGCCTTCTGCAAGATATGGTGGACGCGAAAGGGCTCGAACCTTCGACCTCTACCATGTCAAGGTAGCGCTCTAACCAGCTGAGCTACGCCTCCGTGATCTTGCTTTGATATTATAGCAGATAATTTATTTCCCGTCAACCGATTTTCGCCCGTTTTTGTATTTTCCGCGAAAAAAATCCCGCGCTTTTTCCTTTTTCCCGTTTGCACCTCCTCCCGTGTTGACTTTTCGGCAAAAGCGGGGTATAATAATAGCATAAAACAGAAAAGGAGGCAGGGGAATGGTCGGTACGGTTGCGCTGGGGCTTTTGCTGCCCTTTGCGGGGACGACGCTCGGCGCCGGGGCGGTGTTTTTTCTGAAAAGGGAAATCGGCTCTAAAGTGCAGAAGATGCTTTTGGGCTTTGCATCCGGCGTGATGATCGCCGCTTCCGTCTGGTCGCTCATCCTGCCTTCGGCGGAGCTGGCGAAGGAGGCGGGGATGCCCGAATGGCTTCCGCCGGCGGTCGGGTTTGCGGCGGGGATGCTCTTTCTGCTCCTGCTCGATTCCGTCGTGCCCCATCAGCATCTCGATTCGGAACTGCCCGAAGGACATAAGTCCTCTCTCGGAAAGAACAAATTGCTGTTTTTATCCGTCACGTTGCACAACATCCCCGAAGGGATGGCGGTGGGGGCGGTCTTTGCGGGGCTCATCGCCGCGGGAGAGGAGATTTCCGTCGCTTCGGCGCTGTCGCTGTCCGTGGGGATCGCCTTGCAGAATTTCCCCGAAGGGGCGATCGTGTCCATGCCCATGAAAGGGCAGGGCAGGCGGGGAAAGGCATTTTTGTACGGCTTTCTGTCGGGCGCCGTGGAGCCGGTCGCCGCGCTCGTCACCGTCGCGTTTTCGGGGATCATCCTGCCCGTTTTGCCCTATCTGCTCTCGTTTGCGGCGGGCGCGATGGTGTACGTCGTCGTGGAGGAGCTCATTCCCGAATCCCAGAGCGGGGAACATTCCAATATCGCGACGGTCGGGGTGATGCTCGGTTTTGTCGTCATGATGATTTTGGATATGGCGCTCGGATGAAGAGGCGGAAAAAAGGAGAAAAGGTATGAAAAAGGGCGAAAGGACAGAAAAAAATCCGTCGGCGGACAAGACGGACGTCCGCATTTTGTCGCTGCTCCGGGAGGACGCGCGCATGTCCATCCGGCACATCGCGGAAAAGACCTTTCTGTCGCCGACCGCGATTTCCGCGCGCATCGAAAAGCTGGAAAAGGACGGCTATATCGAAGGGTATTATACGCGCATCAATCCGCAGGCGTTCGGCTTCAACATCAAGGCGTTCATCAATCTGGAGGTCGAGCCGGTGCAGAAAAAGGAGTTTTATCCCTATATCCGCAGCTGCCCCAACGTCGTGGAGTGCAACTGCGTGACGGGGGATTACGCGATGCTCATCGAAGTGCTTTTCCGCACGACGGCGGAGCTCGATCATTTCATCAACGAATTGCAGCATTTCGGGAGGACAAAGACGCAGATCGTCTTTTCCACCTCCGTCGAACACCGGGACGCATTTCTGGAACTCGAATGACCTCTTTCCCTTTTGCCGTGCGGGTTGCAGCGATTTTGTAATCGGGCGGGAAAAAGAAGTGCGGTTTCACGTGAAAACAAAGCGGGGGCAAAATAATATATGAAAATACGCGGAGAATTTATTTCGGATAAGGACGTTTTTCCGCGAAGATATATTTGTCCGGCGGCGTTTTTAAGTTCAGGGAACAGATCGTCGGATGATTGCGGGAGGCGGAATAACGGGGATCGAACGGACGAAAGTCTCGTAAGGAAAAAGGGTACGGGAGGAGCGGAATGACGCTTTTGCAAAAGAGCGAAAGCTGTGCGGCGGACGCGGCGGCGTATCTGCAGCCCGTTTTGGAGAGCGGGGCTGCGGACGGGATGAAGGAATATATCCAGCACGGCGGCGTTAGCACCTATACACATTGCATGAACGTGGCAAAGTGCAGTTTGTATCTCGCGCGGAAATGGAAATGGCGGGTGGACGAAAGGCGGCTCGTTCTGGGCGCCTTCCTGCACGATTTTTATCTGTACGATTGGCACGTCCATCGCCGGCGGGGGAGATTGCACGGCTTTTGCCACACCGCGCTGGCGGCGAAAAACGCGCGCAAAGTGTTCGGCGTGGACGATAAGGTGTACTATATCATCCGCACGCATATGTTTCCGCTCACCCTCTTCTGGTTGCCCCGCTCGCGGGAGGGGTGGCTGGTGTGCCTTGCGGACAAATACTGCGCCCTGCGGGAAACGTCGGCGGGAAAGAAAAAGCCCGCGGCGGCAGGATAAGTGAAAAAGCGCGGTAAGAGAATAAAGAAAGGACCTTCGGAAATTTCCGGAGGTCCTTTTCCCGTCTGCCGTTATTCTCTCAGCCCGTTCTTCGGATAGACGGAGAACAGATAGAAGAATACGGAGAACAGGATGATGTTCAGAAGATAGAGGACGGGCAGAATGACGTAAGCGAGCAGTTCCGCCGGCTGTTTCAGGTCCGCTTTGAGATAGACGGCGACCATGCTGACGACGATGACGCCGATCACGAAGAGGATGGAGGCGTTCAAGATATAGCCGGGATGTTTGCTCCGCCTTGCCCGCGGGCGGTAGCCGCAGGCGTAAAGCACCGTGCAGAGCAGGAATGCCGCAAGTCCGACGCCGCAGCCGACGGCGGGGTACAGTCCGGATATGTGCAGCCGATCCCGGACGAAGAAGATGGCAAGGCTTTCCGCAAGGATGATGCAGAAGGTGATGAGCGCCGCTTTGAACAGCGTCTGCCCCTTATTGTACACGGGGGCGGGGGATTCTGCCGCCTTGGCTTTGGCGCCCGTGCCCATGCTGCCCGCCGTATTCAGCCGGATGCCGTCCGACTGCGCCCGCTTGCGCAGGTCGTCGAGATCGATCTGTCCGGAAGAGGACTGTGCCGCCGGCGGATTCTGGGGAAGGGGACGCCTGTAATCCTCCTCCCGGTATCCGGCGGGGGCGGGATAGGGAACTCCGTACCCGGGATAGGGCTGCACGGGGGGATTGCCCGCTGCGTATTCTTCTGCGTAACGGCGGGAATTGAATTCGCGCCGCGCCGCGTTCAGGGCGTTTTCCCGGCTTTCGAGATCGAGCTGCTTTTCTTTGAGCGCGTTCAGTTGTCTGTCGATGTCCGCGTTCTTTTCCTGATACTCGGCTGCCGTTTCCAGCTTTTTCTTTTCCGTTTCGATCTGCTGTTTTTCAAATTCCGTCTTTTGCTTTTCGAATTCCGCTTTGTCCGCTTCCAGTTTGGTCCGCTCTTCTTCGAACGCCTGTTTGTCCGCGTCGAGCTTCTGCCTTTCGCCGCGGAAGGCGTTCTGTTCTTCGTTGAACCGCGCGAGACCGTCGTTGAACTGCTTGACCTGCGCGTTGTACGCGGAGAGCCTGTCCGCAAAGTCGAACTGCTGCGCCGAAAGGGTGTTTTTCTGCGTCATGAATTCCAGCTGCTGCTGATTGTAGATGGTTTGCCGGGAGGCGAGATCTTTCTGCTGCTGCCGGAGGCTGACGAGTTCGTTCTGAAGCTGTTCCTTTCCGCGCGCGAGATCGTTCTGCCGCGCGTCGAGTTCTTCCTGCATGCGCCGGATGTCGGCGGCGGAGGTGTCCGCCTGCGTCCGCTGGCTTTCCACTGTCTTCTGGCTCTCCTGCAGGGTGTATTCCCGTTCGGTCAGTTCGTAATTTCTCCTTTCGAGATCTTTCCGCTTCTCGTCGAGATCTCTCTGCGATTCTTCGACGGAGCGTTTTTCCGTCTCCAGATACTCTTCCCGATCGCGGAGGGCGCGTTCTCTCTCTTCCAGCGCCGCGCGGTCGGAAAGGAGGGCTTGTCTCTCTTCGTCTGCGGCGGCTTTGCTTTCGTCATAGGCGCTGCGCTCCCGTTCCCATTCGCCGCGCAGCCGCTCGTATTCCGCCTTTTCCGCTTCGAGCGTCTCTTCCCGTTCTTTCAGAGCCTGTTCCCGCGCTTCGAGATCGGACAGGGCAGTCTGCATGTTTTCGTCCGAAGAGCGCACCGATTCGTTGAGGTCGGCGATCGCCTTTTCCCGTTCGGCAAGTTCTTCTTCCTTTTCCGAAAGCTGCGCTTTGAGCGCTTCCAGCTCCGAAGCCCGCGCTTCCGCTTCCCGCTTCTCCGTCTCCAGCTTCGCCCGCTGTTCTTCGATCTGCGCCTGCTGGGCGCGCAGTTCCACCGAGCGGTTATAGTGTTCGGCGGTCTTGTTTTCGAGATCGCTCTTCAAGAGGGTCAGGGCGTTTTCGTGGGAGGAGAGGGCGCCTCTCAGCGTTTCGATGTCCGATTTTTTCTCTTCGAGTTCGGCGTTTTTCTCTTCGATCTGCGCATTTTTCTCTTCGAGTTCGGCGCGCACCGCCGCGAGTTCTTCGTTCTCTTCCCGCTGCGATTCGAGATCGGAGCGCTCCAAGGCGATCCGGGCTTTTTCCTCCGCGAGTTCCGATCTCTCCGATTGGATCTGCGAGAGGAGGGAGTAATTTTCCTCCGTCTTTTTGTCGAGTTCTTCCCGGAGGGCGTCGAGGGTGCGCGTCTTTTCTTCCAATTCCGCGCGCTGTTCTTCCAATGCGGCTCTGCGCTCGTCGGCGTCCTTTTCCGCCGCGGCGAGCTTTTCCTCCGCCTCTTCGGCGGCGCGCTTCTTTTCTTCCAGCGCCTCTTCCGCCTCTTTCAGGGCGGCTTCCCGTTCGGCGAGCCCCGACTGCATCTGCTCGGAGTCGTTGAGCGCGTCGGAGAGGGCGGTCTCCCGTTCGGCGAGCGCCGCGCGCGCTTCGTCGAGTTCCTGCCTCTTCTCGTCCAATTCGGTTTGCAGGGAATCCAGACTCGCCTGTTTTTCGTCGAGTTCCGCCTGCATCGAAGAGAGGGCTTCCTGCTTTTCCAGAAGTTCTTCGTTGCGGGAGGAGGTCTCCGCCCGGACTTCGTCCAGTTCGGTGATCTTCTCGTCGATCTGCACCCGCTGCGAATCGATTTTTTCTTTCAGGGAATCGATCTCTTCCCTCTGGCGTTCGAGCTCTTCTTTCGCCGCCGCGATTTCCCGTTGTTTTTCGTCCAGCTCGGCTTCCTTGGCGTCGATTTCCGCCTGCTTTTCGGCGAGCGTGCGTTCCTTTTCTTCCAGCTCTTCCTTTTGCGTGCGGATCTTTTCTTTGAGTTCGTTGAAGTCGGATTTCTGCGTGCTTAAAGAGGAGCTTTGCACGGAGAGGAGGGAGCGCTCCCGCTGCAATTCGTTGCGGAGGTTGTTGAGGGCGTTTCTCTCTTCTTCGAGCGCCGATTCCCGCGCCGCGAGCGCTTTTTTGATGTCGAGCAGCTCCTTCTGCTTTTCCGTGATGAAGGAAAAGTCGTAATGGGCGTTTCCGTCCGAAATGAGGCTGTCGATGACCGTGCGCGAATATTCCCATTCGGCGAGATCGTGTTCGGCAAGCTGTTTTCCTTTTTCCGTAAGCCGGAAATATTTGCGCCTGCCGCCGTTGGAAAAGTCCCCGTAATACGATTCGACGTATTTGAGGGATTCGAGGCGTTTGAGCGCGCTGTAAAGGGTGGGCTGTTTCAGCGTGTACAGCCCGCCGCTCTTCTTTTCGATCTCGTTGATGATGTCGTAGCCGTACTTGTCGCCGTCGTACAGGCTTCTCAGGATGATCGTGTTGATGTGCCCGCGGATGAGATCGGAACTGATGGTGGTGATGCCCTGTTCTTCCGCTCCGCCCGTCAGGGAGAAATCTTCGAGTTTATCGACTTTCTCTTGCTCGTCCTGCACCGTTCTTTCCTCCTCTTTCGTATTTTTCGGCGGGCATTGATTTGTGTCAGACATAATATGAAATGTCTGTTGGAATACCGCCGTTATTTTACATATAGTATTATACAATAAATATGTATATAAGTCAACGGAAATCGACGGAAAAATCCCCGTTTTTTCGGGTTTTTTGCAGAATTTTATCAAAGAAAGTACCGCGAGAGACATAAAATTCGGAAAGGGAGAGAAAAAGGGAAAAAGTGCAAAGATATTTTCCGGACGGAAAGGATACGACCGTGCGAATCATTGACAATTTTTTCCGAAGGGTATATAATAAAATCATGAACGTTTACGAACATATCCGGGAATTCGACGTGCGCTATTGCGATGCCGATTTCAAAGACGAACTCAAACCCTCCGCCATGCTGGCTTATTTCGAAGAGGTGGCTTGTTCCAGTGCGGACGAACTCGGCTTCGGCTATGAAATGCTCAAACCGAAGGGCTATACCTTCATGCTGACCAACGTCCGCAGCCGTATCTATAAACCCGTCCCGCTGGGGGCGCGCGTACTCGTCAAAACCTGGCCGACGCCGCCGTCTTATTTCGTGTTCGGCAGGGAATATCAGATTTTGTCCCCGTCGGGCGAAGTCTTTGTCAATGCCACTTCCCGTTGGTGTCTCGTCGATCTGAATACGGGAAAGTTGCTGCAGGCAAAGACGCTTTCCGATCAGGATTACTCTTCTTACAATTCCGCGCGCGCGCTCGACGTCAACCGCTGGAAATTTCCGCTCTATCCCGCAGAGGACGGGGAAGAGCGTTTCTCCATAACGATTGCCAATTCGGAATACGACCACAATATGCACGTCAACAATACCCGGTACGCGGACTATTGCTTCAACTGCTTTTCCGTCGGCGAGCTTTCCTCCCGAAAACTGGAGGAATTTTCTTTGGGCTATATCCGCCAGTGCCGCGAAGGGGATTCCCTCCGCTTCTCGCGCAGGCAGACGGAGGAAGGGGATTTTCAGATCGAAGGATTCAACGGCGGGGAGGTCGCCGTGCAGGCGGAAATCCGCTTCGGAGAGTGACGCATTTTGCTGTTTTATAATTTTATGCAGATTAAACATTGAAAAATGTATAAATAGGCGTTAAAATCTGCAAAAAATTTATAAAAAGTCATAAAAGGGGTGCGTTTTTGCTTGACGGAGGCATTTTTGCGTAGTATAATAAAGCCCGATATTCGGAGGGCGAGTCCGGAAACGGAGGGCGATCCGACAAAGGCGCCGTAAAGGCGCGGCAAAAACACGACAAAAAAATTATCCGGAGAAAAACGAATATGGCACAGAAAGAACAGTTCAAGAAAATCGTATTGGCTTACTCGGGCGGGCTGGACACGTCCATCATCATTCCCTGGCTGAAAGAGAATTACGGCAATCCCGAAGTCATCGCCGTTTCCGCCGACGTCGGGCAGGAGTCCGAATTGGAAGGACTGGAAGAAAAGGCGATCAAGACGGGGGCGTCCAAGCTCTACATAGAGGATCTCAAAAAGGAATTCGTCGAAGATTATATTTTCCCCACCGTGCAGGCGGGCGCGAAATATGAGGACAAATATCTGCTCGGGACTTCGTTTGCCCGTCCCGTCATCGCCAAGAGGCTGGTCGAAATTGCGAAAAAGGAAGGGGCGGACGCCATCTGCCACGGCTGTACGGGCAAGGGGAACGATCAGGTGCGTTTCGAGCTGGCGATCAAGGCGTTTGCGCCCGAAATGAAGATCATCGCTCCCTGGCGCGTTTGGAACATCAAGAGCCGCGAAGAGGAAATCGAGTACGCGGAAGCGCACAACATCCCTCTGAAAATCACGCGGGAGACCAACTATTCCAAGGACAAGAACCTGTGGCACCTCTCCCACGAGGGACTGGATCTCGAAGATCCCGCCAACGAGCCGGATTACGATAAGATCTGCGAACTCGGCGTTTCCCCCTGGAAGGCGCCGGACAAGCCGACCTATCTTACCATTCATTTCGAAAAGGGCATTCCCACCGCGATCGACGGGGTGAAGATGGACGGCGTTTCCATCGTCGAAAAGCTGAATCAGATCGGCGGCGCCAACGGCGTCGGGCTCTGCGACATGGTGGAAAACCGCCTTGTGGGCATGAAGTCCCGCGGGGTATATGAGACGCCGGGCGGCACCATTCTCTACACCGCGCACGAGCTTCTCGAATCCATCTGCCTGGACAAGGCGACCATGCACTTCAAACAGCACGTCGCTATCAAATTCGGCGAAATGGTGTACGACGGGCAGTGGTTCACGCCCCTGCGCGAAGCGCTCACCGCTTTCGTCGACAAGACGCAGGAGACGGTCACGGGAGACGTTAAACTCAAAATCTATAAGGGCAACGTCATGAACGCGGGGATTACCTCTCCTTACTCCCTGTACAGCGAGGACATCGCCACGTTCGACGACGACGGCGGCGCCTATCACCAGAACGACGCGGAGGGATTCATCAATTTGTTCGGACTGCCCATCAAGGTCAAGGCGCTCCTCGACGGGAAAAAGCTCAAATAAGCCGTTTGTTTCCGGCAGAACACAGGTATTATGTATAACGTATTTATAGACGGACGGGAAGGGACGACGGGATTGCAGATCTACGACAGACTTATGTCTCGCAAAGATGTCAAACTGCTCGTCCTTCCCGAAGAATCCCGCAAGGATACGGAGGCGAGAAAGGCGATGATCGACAAAGCGGACGTCGTCTTTCTGTGTCTTCCGGACGCGGCGGCAAAAGAGGCTGTTGCCCTGGCGGAGAATCCCGAAACCCGCATCATCGACGCCTCCACGGCGCACAGGACGGCGCCCGGATGGGCGTACGGCTTTCCCGAACTCTCTCCCGATTTCAGAAGGGCGATTGCGGAGGGGAAGCGGATTGCCAATCCCGGCTGCCACGCAAGCGGATTTATCGCGCTCGTGTACCCGCTCGTTGCGGCGGGGATCGTCGGGGCGGATTATCCTTTCGTCGCCCATTCCGTGACCGGATACAGCGGCGGGGGAAAGAAGATGATCGCCGAATATCGGGCGTCGGAGCGGGAGGCGGAGTTGGACTCGCCGCGGCAGTACGCGCTGACCCTTTCGCATAAGCATCTCCCCGAGATGACCGGGGTGTGCGGGCTTTCCCGCGAGCCGGTTTTTCAGCCGATCGTCGCCGATTATTACGCCGGGATGTGCGTTTTTGTGCCGCTCTTTTCCGATCTGATGAAGACGAAACTCGCGCCCGACGGACTGCGGGATTTTTACCGGGATTTTTATCGGGACGCGAAACTCATTTCGGTGGACGGCGGGACGCACGCCTATCTGGGGAGCAACAATCTCGCAGGCAGCGACCGGATGGAGATTTTCGTGGGCGGAAAGGAGGGGCAGCTGCTCGCCTGCGCCCGGTTCGACAATCTCGGCAAGGGCGCGTCCGGCGCGGCGGTGCAGAACATGAACGTCGCGCTCGGTCTGGAAGAGACCGCCTTTTTGCGGGGCGTCTGACCGCAGGCGCGCACGGGCGCCGAAGGAGAGAGACGGCAATCGGGCAAATTGCGGAACGTCAAAAAAGAAGTAAAACGGACAGAGGATAAAGACATGGTTACGAGAAAGAACGGCGTGGATCGGCAGATGAAGCCGATCGAAGGGGGCGTGTGCGCCCCCGCGGGATTTTCGGCAAACGGAATCCATTGCGGCATCCGCAAGAACAAACAGAAGAAGGATCTGGCGCTCATCGTCTGCGACAAGCGGGCGGCGACGGCGTGCGTCTATACGACCAATCTCGTCAAGGGCGCGCCCATTCTCGTCACCCAAAAACACGTGGCGGACGGGTACGCGCGGGCGGTGATCGTCAACAGCGGCAACGCCAACACCTGCAACGCCGACGGCGTGGAGATCGCGGAAAAGATGTGCGCGCTCGTCGAAAAGGAATGCAAAATCCCCGTAAACGACGTCGTCATCGCTTCGACGGGGGTGATCGGACAGAAACTCTCGGTCGAACCCATCGCGGCGGGGATGCCCGAACTCGCGGCGGGGCTGGGAAAGGCTCCGGAAAACAGCCGTGCCGCCGCGGAGGCGATCATGACGACGGACACCGTCGCCAAGGAACTCTCCTACGAATTCGCGCTCGGCGACATCCGCTGCCGCATCGGCGCGATCTGCAAGGGGGTGGGAATGCTCTGCCCCAACATGGCGACCATGCTGATGTTCATCACGACGGACGTGAACATCACGCCCGAAATGCTGCAAAAAGCGCTTTCCGCCGACGTCAGGGATTCCCTCAACATGGTCAGCGTGGACAGGGACACCTCCACCAACGACACCCTCTGCATCATGGCGAGCGGTCTTGCCGGAAACGCGGTCATCGACCGTCCCGACACCGATTATAAAAAATTCTGCCACGCCCTGCACGCGGTGACTTCGCAGATGTGCCGGAAGATCGCGGCGGACGGCGAGGGGGCGACAAAGCTCATCGAATGCAACGTCGTGGGCGCGAAGTCCAAACAGGTCGCCCGCACGGTCGCCAAATCCGTGGTATGCTCCAATCTGCTGAAAGCGGCGATTTTCGGCGCGGACGCCAACTGGGGGCGGGTGCTTTGCGCGATCGGCTATTCGGGCGCGAAAGTGGACGTCGGCAAAATCGGCGTCTCCTTCCGTTCGGCGGCGGGAAAAATCGAAGTGTGCGAGGACGGGATGGGCATTCCCTTTTCCGAAGAGGCGGCGAAGAAGATTTTAAGCGAAAAGGAAATCGAGATCCGCATCGAGCTGCACGACGGCAATTACGGCGCGACGGCTTGGGGATGCGATCTCACTTACGAATACGTACACATCAACGGCGATTATCGCAGCTGAAAGGGCTGAAAGTCCTGCCGATTTGCGCAAATAGGGACGCCGGAAAACTTGACAAGGCTTTTGCGGTGTGGTATAATAGGAAAAATAAACGGGTGGCGGTATGATTTCCAAACAGGATCAGGCGGAGTTTCTGGCAGAGGCGATGCCTTACATTCAGAAATACAACGACAAAATTCTCGTGATCAAATACGGCGGCAACGCGATGATCAACGAAGAACTGAAAACTTCCGTCATGCGCGATCTCGTCCTTTTGCGGCTGGTGGGCATCAAAGTCGTGCTGGTACACGGCGGCGGGCCGGAGATCTCCGAAATGCTGAAAAGGCTGGGCATCCAAAGCCGTTTTGTGGGCGGTCTGCGCTATACCGATGCCGAGACGGCGGAAGTCGTGCGGATGGTGCTGGCGGGCAAGATAAACAAGGCGCTCGTCAATCAGATCGAAGCCTGCGGCGGCAAGGCGATCGGGCTTTGCGGCATCGACGGACATATGCTCGGCTGCGAAAAGGAGAGCGAAGAACTCGGTTTTGTCGGCAGAATCACCGATGTAAACATCTCCATCGTCGAAGATTGCCTGAATGCGGGCTATATCCCCGTCATCTCCACGGTCGGATATGATAAAGAAGGGAACATCTACAACATCAACGCGGACACGGCGGCATCGGTGATCGCCGGCGAGCTGGGCGCGGAGAGCATGATCCTCATGACGGACATCCGCGGACTTCTGGAAGACAAAAACGACGAACATTCGCTCATCAAGCGGGTGTATGTGTCCGACATTCCCGCGCTCGTCAAACAGGGTATTATTTCGGGCGGGATGATTCCGAAAGTGGAGTGCTGTAAGGAAGCCATCCGCCGCGGCGTGAAAAAAGTTTTCATCACCGACGGCAGGGTTAACCATTCCATTTTGATGGAATTGCTCTCCGACGAGGGAATGGGGACGATGTTTGTCAACGGGGACTGATTTTTGCAAAAATCAGTCTTATTTTTTGAAAATCCGCCGAAAGCAGGGCGGAGAGGCAGAGAGAATGGAGTTTGAACAGATCAAAGAAAAGGATACGGCGCATATCGCGCATACATACAACCGTTTTGCCGTCGCGCTGGAAAGCGGCGAAGGCGCGACGCTCGTCGATACGGCGGGAAAGCGCTATGTCGATTTCACGAGCGGCATCGGCGTAAACATCTTCGGGGTCAACGACCGGGCGTGGAAGGACGCCGTCGTCGCCCAGCTCGGCAAGGTGCAGCACACCTGCAATCTGTATTATACCGAACCGCAGACCCGGCTCGCCGAACTCCTGTGCGAAAAATCGGGCGCGGAAAGGGTATTCTTCGGCAATTCGGGCGCAGAAGCCAACGAATGCGCCATTAAAGCGGCGCGGAAGTATTCCTTCGATAAATACGGGGCGGACAGATACGAAATCGTCGTGTTGGAGGACGGATTTCACGGCAGGACGCTCGCGACGCTCGCCGCCACGGGACAGCCGGAATTTCACAAGTATTTCGGACCCTTCCCCGAAGGATTCGTCTGCGCCAAGCCGACGTTTGAGGACGTGACGGCAAAGATCGGCAAAAAGACGTGCGCCATCATGATGGAACTCATCCAGGGAGAGAGCGGCGTACACGTTCTGGACGAGAACTTTGTCAGACGTATCACAGAATACTGCAATATGCGTGACATACTTGTCATCATCGACGAAGTGCAGTCGGGAAACGGCAGAACGGGGCGTATGTATTCCTATCAGGGGTATGGTATTACGCCGGACATAGCAACGACGGCGAAGGGATTGGGGGGCGGACTTCCCATCGGGGCGTGCATGCTCTTTCAGAAGACGAAGGACGTCTTTTCTTTCGGCGACCACGGCTCCACGTTCGGCGGCAATCCCGTCGTCTGCGCGGGCGCGGCGAACATCGTCGGACGGCTCACGGACGAATTGTTTTTGGAAGTGCAGGCCAAAGGCGAGTATCTGAAAACCTTCCTCTCCAAAATGAACGGAGTGGAAGAAGTGACGGGAAAAGGGCTGATGATCGGGCTGAAACTGCATCCGGGCGTCTCGGTGCGCGCGGTGGCGGAAAGATGCCTGCAAAAGGGGCTGATGGTGCTGACGGCGCACGACCGCATCCGCCTGCTGCCCCCTCTGAACATCACCAAGGCGGAAATGGATGAAGGACTGAATATATTGAGCGAGGTATTGGCGGAATGAAACATTTGTTGAAGCTCGGCGATTTGTCGAAAGAAGAGATTTTGGGCATCCTCAATCTGGCGGATCAGCTCAAATACGAGAGGAAGAACAACATTCACAAAGATTATCTGAAGGGCAAGAAGCTGGGCATGATCTTTCAGAAGTCTTCGACGCGGACGCGGGTGTCCTTCGAAGTGGGCATGTACGAATTGGGGGGCTATGCGCTCTTTCTTTCCGACCGCGATCTGCAGCTCGGCCGCGGGGAGCCGGTCAAGGATACGGCGCGCGTTCTGTCCCGTTATCTGGACGGACTGATGATCCGCACCTTCGCGCAGAGCGAAGTGGAGGATTTCGCAAAGTACGGAAGCATCCCCGTCATCAACGCGCTCACCGATTACTGCCATCCCTGTCAGGTCCTCGCCGACCTCATGACCATCCGTGAATACAAGGGCGGCTTCAAGGGGCTGAAAATGTGTTTTGTCGGGGACGGGAACAACATGGCGAACTCCCTCATGGTCGGCGCGCTGAAAACGGGCATGAAGTTTTCCATCGCCTGCCCGGAGGGGTACGAGCCGGACGGGGCGCTCGTCGAATGGGCGAAGGGCTTCGGCGCGGATTTCGAAATGACGACGGACGTGAAGAAAGCGGCGGAAGGCGCGGACGTGCTGTACACCGACGTCTGGGCGTCGATGGGTCAGGAAGGGGAAAAGCAAAAGCGGGAACAGGCGTTCGCCGGGTATCAGATCAACGCGGACGTCATGGCTTGCGCCAATAAGGACGCCATGGTTTTGCACTGCCTGCCCGCTCACCGCGGCGAAGAGATCACCGAAGAGGTGCTGGAAGCGCACGCCGATGAGATCTTCGACGAAGCGGAAAACAGACTGCACGCGCAGAAGGCGGTCATGTGTAAGCTGATGCGCGACTGAACGGTCGATCCGGTCGAAATAAACAGGGACGGGAGAACTTATGAAGAAAAAAGTGTATCTGACGCTGCAAAACGGAAAGGTGTTCGAAGGGTATCGCTTCGGCGCCGAAGGGGAGACGGTGGGCGAGCTCGTGTTCACGACGGGCATGACCGGCTATCTCGAAACGCTGACCGACCCCAGCTATTATGGGCAGATCGTCACCCAGACCTTTCCGCTCATCGGCAATTACGGGGTCATTCCCGAAGATTTCGAAAGCGCGAAGCCCTGGGTCTCCGCCTATGTCGTGCGGGAGGTGTGCGAAAAGCCCTCCAATTTCCGCTCGGAGGGCACGCTGGACGCCTATCTCAAAGAGAGGGGCATTATCGGCGTCTGCGGCGTCGATACCCGCGAACTCACCCGCATCGTCCGCGAGACGGGGGTCATGAACGCCTACATTTCTTCCACTCCCCTGTCCGAGACGGACGGAAGGCGGAAGGAGACCGCCGATTACCGCGTGAGAAACGCCGTGCGTTCGGTCACCTGTCCGGAGGTCAGGGAGTACGCGCCCGCGGACGCGAAATACACCGTTGCGCTCTGGGATTTCGGCTGTAAGGAAAACATAGTGCGCGAACTCGTCAAACGGGATTGCCGCGTCCTGCGCATTCCCTCTTTCTATACGGCGGAACAGATTCTCGCCCTCTCGCCTGACGGGATCATGCTCACCAACGGTCCCGGCGACCCCGAAGAAAATGCGGACATCATCGCGGAGCTGAAAAAGCTGGCGGGCAAAAAGCCGATTTTCGGCATCTGTCTCGGGCACCAGCTCTTCGCGCTCGCGATGGGCGGCAGGACGGGCAAGATGAAATACGGGCACCGCGGCAGCAACCAGCCCGTCAAGGATCTCCGGACGGGCAGGGTGTATATTTCCAGCCAGAACCACGGCTACGAAGTCCTTTCTTCCGCCGTGAAAAACGGAAAAATCCGCTTCGTGAACGCCAACGACAACACCTGCGAAGGGGTGGATTACGACGACATCAACGCCTTCACGGTGCAGTTCCATCCGGAGGCGTGCGGCGGGCCGCACGACGCGAACTTCCTGTTCGACAGATTCTTCTCGAATATGGAAAAGGAGAAATGCCATGCCTAAGAGAAGCGACATCAAGAAAGTGCTGGTCATCGGGTCGGGTCCCATCGTCATCGGGCAGGCCGCGGAATTCGATTATGCGGGCGCGCAGGCGTGCCGCGTGCTGAAGAGCGAGGGGATCAACGTCGTCCTCTGTAATTCCAATCCCGCCACGATCATGACGGACAGCGCCCTCGCCGACGAAATTTATCTCGAACCCCTCACGGAAGAGAGCCTGAAAAGAATTATCGTCAAGGAAAAGCCGGACAGTCTGCTCGCCTCTCTCGGCGGACAGACGGGGCTTACGATGGGCTGCAAGCTCGCCAAGTCGGGATTTCTCGAAAAGCACGGCGTCAGACTCATCGGCACCAAACTCGACGCGATCGACCGCTCGGAGGACAGGGAACTCTTCAAGGAGACGATGGAGAAGATCCATCAGCCCTGCGTTCCCTCCGACATCGCCTATACGGTGGAGGAATGCGTGGCGATCGCCGAGCGCCTGAAATATCCCGTCATCGTCCGTCCCGCCTATACGCTGGGCGGCGCGGGGGGCGGCGTGGCGCACGACGAAGAGGAACTTCGCCTCATCGCCCATAACGGCCTCATGCTTTCGCCCATCACGCAGGTACTCATCGAAAAGTACATCGGCGGCTGGAAGGAGATCGAATTCGAAGTGCTGCGCGACAGCGCCGGCAACGTCCTCACCGTTTGCTCGATGGAGAATTTCGACCCCGTCGGCATCCATACGGGGGATTCCGTCGTCATCGCGCCCGCCGTGACGCTCGCGGACAGGGAATATCAGATGCTCCGCAGCGCTTCGCTGGCGATCATCACCGAACTCGGCATCGAAGGGGGGTGCAACGTGCAGTATGCGCTCGACCCCGATTCCTTCGAATATTCGGTCATCGAAGTCAATCCGCGCGTGAGCCGCTCTTCGGCGCTCGCCTCCAAGGCGACGGGGTATCCCATTGCCAAAGTGGCGACCAAGATCGCGCTCGGCTATACGCTGGACGAGATCAGAAACGACGTCACGGGAAAGACGTACGCCTGTTTCGAACCGGCGCTCGATTACGTCGTCGTCAAACTCCCCAAGTGGCCCTTCGATAAATTCCTGTATGCCAAGCGGGAACTCGGCACGCGGATGAAGGCGACGGGGGAGGTCATGGCGATCGGCACTTCCTTCGAAATGGCGATCATGAAGGCGGTGCGCGGCGCGGAAATCTCCCTTACCACCCTCAATCATAAAAAATTTACCGGCATGACGGCGGACGAACTGCGCGCCAGACTCCCCGAAAAGACGGACGAACGCCTCTTCGTCGTCTATCAGTCCCTGAAAAAGGGGATCTCCGTCGACGAGATCTTCTCCGTCACAAAAATCGACCGCTGGTTTTTGAATAAATTGAAAAATCTCGTCGATTACGAAGCCGCGATCGCTTCGGCGCCCAAACTCACCCGCGCGCTGTACGAAGAGGGAAAGCGGCTGGGATTTCTCGATAAGGACATCGAAGGGATTTCCGGCAAAAAAGTGCCTTATCACAGGCGCGCCGCCTTCAAGATGGTGGACACCTGCGCGGCGGAATTTTCGGCGGCGACTCCCTATTTCTATTCCACTTACGACGACCTCTCCCACGACGAGGCGAAGCCCTTTGTCGGCAGGAGCGGCAAAAAGCGGATCATCGTCATCGGATCGGGACCCATCCGCATCGGACAGGGCATCGAGTTCGACTATTCCTCCGTCCATTGCGTATGGACGCTGAAAGAACTCGGCTATGAAGTCGTCATCATCAACAACAACCCCGAAACGGTTTCCACCGATTTCGACACGGCGGACAGGCTGTATTTCGAATCGCTGACCCCGGAGGACGTGCAGCACGTCATCGACGTCGAAAAGCCCTACGGCGTCATCATCACCTTCGGCGGGCAGACGGCGATCAACCTCTGCGCCTATTTCGCCTCCCACGGCATCCGCATTCTCGGCACTTCCGCCGACAGCGTGGACATGGCGGAGGACAGGGAGCGCTTTGAAGAACTTCTCGAAAAGTATTCCATTCCCCGCCCCAAGGCGATCACCGTCATGACCAGGGAGGAGGCGCTCCGGGCTGCGGAAAAGCTGGAATATCCCATTCTGCTCCGCCCGTCCTATGTCATCGGCGGACAGAATATGACGATCGCCTTTACGGAGGAGGACATCTGCCGTTATATGGACGTCATTCTCGCGCAGGGGATCGAAAATCCGGTATTATGCGACAAATACCTCATGGGCACCGAACTGGAAGTGGACGCCATTTCGGACGGCACGGACGTTCTCATTCCGGGTATTATGCAACACATAGAACGCACGGGCATCCATTCGGGGGACTCCATCGCGGTATATCCGCCCTATAATCTTGAAGACACCATGCTCGAACGCATCATAGAGGTGTCCACGCAGCTGACGCTCGAACTCAAAACCAAGGGGCTCATCAATATCCAGTACCTCATCTATCGGGGGCAGCTGTATGTCATCGAAGTCAATCCGCGGGCGTCCCGCACCGTGCCTTATATCTCCAAGGTCACGGGGGTGCCGATGGTGGAACTCGCCACCAAGGTCATCGTGGGGGCGAAGCTGAAAAAGCTGGGCTACGGGACGGGGCTGTATCCCTCTTCGCCGTATGTGGCGGTCAAGGTGCCCGTGTTCAGCTTCGAAAAACTCAACGACGTCAACTCCCAGCTCGGTCCGCAGATGAAGTCGACGGGGGAAGTCTTAGGCATCGGCAAGACGATCGAAGAGGCGATGTTCAAGGGGCTTGTCTCCGCGGGTTTCAAGATGTGCCATCCCTCCGAACAGCGCCCCGTGGGCGTGTACATGACCGTCAACGATCAGGACAAGTTCGACATCGTTTCGATCGCCAAGAAGTTCGGGGATCTCGGCTGTACCATGTACGCGACGAAGGGGACGGCAAAGGTGATTTCCGACCTCGGCATCGACGTCACGGTAGTGGACAGACTGTCCGCGACGGACACGGTCATCCGCCTGATGGACGAGGGCAAAATCGACTATATCGTCTATACGGGCAAGACGGACATGGAGTCCATCAACGACTTCATCCGCCTGCATCATCATGCGATTTTGCTCGGCATTACGGTGCTGACCGCGCTCGACACCGCCAACGCGCTCGCCGACATCATCGCGAGCAAGTTCACGGAGGAGAACACCGAACTCGTCGACATCAATCATCTCCGCAAGGAAAAGATGCAGCTTTCGTTTACCAAGATGCAGTCGTGCGGCAACGACTATATCTATTTCGACAACCGCGACGGGAAGATCACCTGTCCCGAATCCATCGCCGTCAATTACGTCAATCCCCATTACGGGATCGGCGGAGACGGCATCGTCCTCATCGAAAATTCCTCCGTCGCGGACGCGAAAATGCGCATTTTCAATAAGGACGGTTCGGAGGGGCTGGCGGGCGGCAACGCCATCCGCTGCGTCGGTAAATACCTCTATGAAAAGGGTATCGTGCCCCGCCGCGACATGCGCATCGAAACGGCGCGCGGGGTGAACGAAGTCAAGGTGTATTCGTTCAGCGGCAAGGTCAATTCCGCGTCCGTCAATCTCGGCAAGGCGGAGCTGGCGGGGGAGAAGATCCCCTGTATCTGGAAGGAAGATCGCATCGTCGGCAAGCCCGTGACGATCGGCGGCAAGGATTATAAAATCACCCTCGTCAACATCGGCAATCCCCACTGCGTCGTGTTCAGCGAAAAGGTGGACGCGGTCGATCTCGGAACGGTGGGGCCGGAATTTGAAAACTGCGAATATTTCCCCGAGCGCATCAACGCCGAATTTATCCGCGTCGTCAATAAAGTGACGATCAAGATGCGGGTATGGGAACGCGGAAACGGGGAGACCTGGTCGTGCGGGACGGGCGCGGCGGCGGCGGTGGTCGCGGCGGTGCTGGGCGGATACTGCGAACAGGATACCAACGTCACGGTCAAGCTGCGCGGCGGCGATCTCGTGGTCAACTATCATTCGGACGGGGACGTCGAACTCATGGGCAGCGTCAAAACCGTCTACGAGGGCAGGCTGGAAATTTAATTTCCCGCGTTTCTACCTTGTCTAAGGAGTAAAAATTATGGATGTCTTGTACGAAGAGAGCGCCGTCAACCAAAAGTCGAAGAAGGCGGAAAAGAAATATAAAATCCTCAACGTGATTTCCTGGATCGTGTTCGCTTTGGGCATTTTCTGCGCGCTGATATTTTTCACGCTGTGTCTGCCTTACTTTCTTACGTCTATGGATTCCGCCCCGCCCGAAGACGTGTCGGTGGAAGATTGGCAGGGGCAGATCGCCGGCGGCAGGGGCATGGGCATATTTATCATCATGCAGTTCGTGTTTTTTGCGCTCGTCTGGATCATGCTGTACATGCTCAAAAAACGGGTGAATATCAGCTACGATTACACTTTCGTGTCCGGGGAACTGCGCATCGCCAAGGTATTCAACATCAACCGCCGCAAGCTGGTCGTCCGGATCGATGCGGCGGAGATATTGCAGCTCGGGGACGTGGACAATGAAAGTTACGACCGCCTGCGCGCCGATCCGGGGATCAAACAGGAGGTCGTCACGCCCAACGAGGAGCCGTCGGAAGGGAAATTTTTCATGTATGTATTGATCGGCGGGAGTAACGGGCGGAAGATGTACGTCCTCGAATGCCGGGAGGAACTGCTCGTCAACATTCTCAAATTCGCCAAGCGCGGCACGCTGGAATCCGATTATGTGATGCAGGAAAAGAAGCTGGCGCAGGGACGTTGAGGGAGACGGAATGATCTATCTGGACAACGCCGCCACGACCAAGCCGAACGAGCGGGCGCTTTCCCGCGCGGCGGCGTATCTGACGGAAAAATGGCAGAATCCCTCCGGCCTGTACCGGGCGGGACTCTCTTTGCAGGGCGAGCTGAAAGAGGCTCGCTCGGCGCTTCTTTCGCCCGTGGCGGATGAAACGCTCTTTACTTTGACCTTTACCTCCTGCGGGACGGAGGCGGATAACCAGGCGCTGTTCGGTTACGGCAGGCGCGGGAACGTCGTCACGACCGCGGGGGAACACGCGGCGGTCGCGTCCGCGGCGGCGGAACTCAAAAACAGGGGCGTGGAAGTGCGCTTTGCTCCCCTGAACGGGGACGGGAGCGTAAACGCGGAGGCGCTGCTCTCCCTTGTGGACGACAAGACGTCCCTTGTGTCCGTCATCCACGTGAACAACGAGACGGGCGCGATCAACGACGTGAACGGTCTCGCGAAAGCCGTCAAGGCGAAATCGCCGCGCGCGCTTTTTCACAGCGACGGCGTGCAGGCGTACGGCAAAATTCCCTTCCGGCTGGGCAGGGAAATCGATCTGTATGCCGTCAGCGCCCACAAGATCGGCGCCCTCAAAGGCACGGGCGCGCTTATCCGGAAAAAATCCCTGCCCGTCCGCCCGTACATTTTCGGCGGCGGTCAGGAGGGCGGAGAGCGCAGCGGCACGGAGAACGTGTTCGGCATCAAAGTGTTTGCCTATGCCGCCGAAGAGAAATTCCGCACGCTGAAAGAGGATTTTACCCGCCTGCGCGCCGAACGGGAGGCGCTCTGGAACGCCTTGGACAAGGATATTTTCGTACGCATTTCGCCGGAGGAAGGCTCGCCGTATATTTTAAGCGTCTCCGCGCCCGGACTGCGCGGCGAAGTGCTTCTGCACATGGCGGACGACAGAGGGCTCGTCGTCGGTACGGGGTCCGCCTGTTCCTCCAACGCGAAACACCGTTATTCGCGGGTCATTCTCGCCTGTGGTGCGGACGAACGCACGGCGGACGGGGTACTCCGCCTGAGTTTTTCGCCGCAGACCACGGCGGAAGAGAGGGCGGCTGCGGCGGACATCCTCAATGCCGCGGCGCGCGAACTCAAAGAGAAAACCCGTTGACGGGAGGGAGAAGTTATGAAAAAAGTCATCGTCATCCGCTATTCGGAAATTTACCTGAAAGGCAAAAACCGAGGCTTTTTCGAACGGGTGTTCGCGACGAACATCGAGCGCGCGCTGCGCGGGATCCGGCACGAACTGCACCGTTACAGCGGCAGGTATCTCGTCGAAGGCTTCGACGAAGAGGAGGCGGACGCCATCGCGGAACGGCTGAAAAAGGTGTTCGGCATCCACTCCATGAGCATCGCCTGCGAGACGGACAACTCTATCGACAGCATCGCGGAAGCCGCCTTTGCCGTGTCCCGCCCTTCGGGAACGTTCAAGGTGGAGACCCACCGCGCGGATAAAAAATACCCGCTCACCTCCGTGGAGATCAGCCGAGAGATCGGCGGGCGGCTTCTGGCGCATTTCAGGGGATTGTCGGTGGACGTGCATCATCCTTCCTTTTACGTGTACGTGGACGTCCGCGAAAACGGAACGGCGCTCGTGTTCGGCGAATTTTTCCCCGGCGCGGACGGCATGCCCGTGGGGACGGCGGGAAAGGGACTTCTCCTCATCTCGGGCGGCATCGACAGCCCGGTGGCGGGGCACATGATGGCAAAGCGGGGCATGACCGTTGAATGCCTGCACTTTCACAGCTATCCCTATACCAATTTACAGGCGAAGGAAAAGGTGGTGACTCTTTCGCGCACCCTTTCGGAATATACCCTCGTCAAATCTCTGTATACGGTCAGCGTGACGCATATCCAGGAAGCCATTCACGCGAAATGTGCGCCCGAGCTCATGGTCACGCTGCTGCGGCGGTTCATGTTCCGCATCGCGGAGCGGTTTGCGCTCCGCCTCAAAGCCCAGTGCCTGATCACGGGCGAGAGTCTCGGACAGGTCGCCAGCCAGACGGTAGAGGGCATGACTTCCTCCAATTCGGTGGTGGAAAAACTGCCCGTTTTCCGTCCGCTCGTGGGTTTCGACAAAAACGAAATCATCGAGCGCGCCATGAAGATCGGCACATACGAGACTTCCGTTTTGCCCTATGAGGATTGCTGCACCGTCTTTTTGCCCGATTATCCCGCCATCCGCCCCAAGATCCCGGATATCCTCAAAGAAGAGGAAAAACTCGACGTCGACGGGCTGATCGCCGAAGCCATGCAGTCGCTGGAAAAAATCGATCTCTGAACAAGGGAGAAGGCAAAACCCGAAATCGTAAAAGCGTAAAATCGAAAAATTCGGCGTCCGCGGGATGTTTCGCGGGCGCCTTTTCTTTTTGGTTTTTCGTCAGTATTCCCACCAATTTTTGTCCGTGATGGGAGGCGGCGTCTCCGGCTGTACGGAGGGGAGATCCTGCGTCGTCACCGCAGGCAGGACGATCTCCTTTCCCCGTATTTCCCCGTATAGGGGAATCAAAGTGTAGACATACGTCTTTCCGGGTTCCAATTCTTCATCTGTTATGTCTGACGTATATTTCCCCCGATATACGATACTATGTGTGACAGAATCGAATTTTTCGAGCAGGTATTCGTATTCCTCCGGCTCGCCTTCGTGCAGGCGGACGATCACTTTCCCGTCTTCGCAGCGGATTTCGGGCGGGGATACGGAGGGGGAGGAATATTTGTCCGAGCGGACGGCGGGAAGGGCGTCCCTTTTGAAAAGTTCGGTCAGCCGCGCCTGTACGGGCGCCCGTTCGTCGGCGAGTATCATATTATGCGAGACGTAATATTCGTTGCGGTCGAGATCGGCACGCTCTATGCCGGAGGGGCGGGCGAAGTCGGGCGGGGGCGAATTTTCGTAAAGCCGTCGGTCGATTTTCAGAAGGATGTCGGCGGGGCGTCCGCCGCCGGTGATTTGGGTGGGGGAATTGTCCGCATTGCCCAGCCAGACGAGCGCCGTATCGCGGGTGGTGTAGGAAAGGGCGTAGGCGTCCGTGTTCCCGCTTTCCGTTCCGTGCGTGCCCGTCTTTGCGGCGACGGGGAAGGGCAGGGAGCGGAGTTTTTTCGCCGTGCCCGACTCGGCTGCCGTCTTCAGCATGTCGTCGATGAGATAGGAAGTCTCTTCCGAAAAGGCGCGCGTCCTTTCCCCGCTGCCGCCGTATGCCTGTATGCCGTCGATGACGACTTTGCGGATAAAGCGGGCGGGACGGAATACGCCGCCGTTGGGGAAGGTCGCATAGGCGCCGAGCAGTTCCGCGGCGGAAAATCCCTCCCGCATGCCCCCCAGCGCCAGGGCGAGGGAATAATCCTCTTCGGGGACGTGCAGTCCCGTTTTTTCCAGATACGCCGCTCCCTTTTCGACGCCGAGGGAGGCGAGTACTTTGACGGCGGGGACGTTGGCGCTTTTGGCGAGCGCTTCCCGCGCGCTCATGTACCCGCTGTACACGCTGCCGTAATTGCCCGGCTCATATCCGCCGAAATCCGTCTTTTCGTCCAGGATCGGGGTCGCGGGGGAGAGGATGTTTTCCTCTATGGCGGGGGCATAGACGAGCAGCGGTTTGATGAGGGAGCCGGGCAGCCGCCGGGCGTTTCCGATCGTGGAGCGCCAGGCGCGGATGCCGCACGAGTCGTTGGAGAGGACGGCATAGGTCTTGTCCGTTTCGCTCATGCCGTCCAGCGTGCCGAGATATTCCTGCAATTCCGCGTCCAGATAGGTATAGATGCGCAGCGTTCCGCCGATCGTGAAATCGTATTTTTCGGACAGTTCTTCCAATTCCGCGAACACCTGTCCGAAATAGCCCCCGTCCGAAGCGGAAGGGGCGGGCGGGGAGGGCAGGGGTGTGTCGAGCGCCTCTTGTTTTTCCCTTTCGCCGATATGCCCCTGTCTTTGCATCGCCGAGAGGACGAGCTTTTTGCGTTTCAGGCAGTTTTCGGGATTGCGGAAGGGGGAGTAGTTGTTGGGCGAACGGATCAGCCCCGCGAGCACGGCGGAAT